>NZ_NCVC01000017.1:0-300000 GCF_002096735.1 Streptococcus mitis
TTTTCATTATAGATCTTATGGGACTTTTTTTCTACAATAAAAACGGCTCCATAATATCTATAGGGGATTTACCCACTACAAATATTATAGAGCCAATTTGATGAACTATCTGGCCTTAAGTTAAGGTCAGATAGTTTTTTAGTCAATATGTACCCATACAATTGCATTTTTTTTATCTTGTGATTCATTCTAATCTAACTTAAAATGAAATGGTAGCTACCAATACAAATGATGAGGATAAAACAAATGACTGAAAATCGTTATGAATTAAATAAAAACTTGGCGCAGATGCTCAAGGGTGGGGTTATCATGGACGTTCAGAACCCTGAACAAGCCCGTATCGCTGAAGCTGCTGGTGCGGCAGCTGTTATGGCCTTGGAGAGGATTCCGGCTGATATTCGTGCAGTTGGTGGGGTTTCCCGCATGAGTGACCCAAAGATGATTAAGGAAATCCAAGAAGCGGTTAGTATTCCAGTAATGGCCAAGGTCAGAATCGGGCATTTTGTTGAGGCTCAGATTTTAGAGGCTATTGAAATTGACTATATCGATGAGAGTGAAGTTCTATCTCCAGCTGACGACCGTTTCCATGTAGACAAGAAAGAATTCCAAGTTCCTTTTGTATGTGGGGCTAAGGACTTGGGTGAAGCCTTGCGTCGTATCGCTGAAGGTGCTTCTATGATTCGTACAAAAGGAGAACCGGGTACGGGGGATATCGTCCAAGCTGTTCGTCATATGCGTATGATGAATCAGGAAATTCGCCGCATTCAAAACCTACGTGAGGACGAACTTTATGTTGCTGCTAAGGACTTGCAAGTCCCTGTAGAATTGGTTCAATACGTCCATGAACATGGAAAATTGCCTGTTGTAAACTTTGCGGCTGGAGGCGTTGCAACGCCAGCAGATGCAGCGTTAATGATGCAATTAGGGGCAGAGGGTGTCTTTGTCGGTTCAGGTATTTTTAAGTCAGGAGATCCTGTTAAACGAGCGAGTGCCATTGTCAAAGCGGTAACCAATTTCCGAAATCCTCAAATCCTAGCTCAAATCTCTGAAGATTTAGGAGAAGCCATGGTTGGTATCAATGAAAATGAAATCCAAATTCTCATGGCAGAGCGAGGAAAATAGATGAAAATCGGAATATTGGCCTTGCAAGGTGCCTTTGCAGAACATGCAAAAGTGCTAGATCAATTAGGTATCGAGAGTGTTGAAATCAGAAATCTAGATGATTTTCAGCAACATCAGAGTGACTTGTCGGGTTTGATATTACCTGGTGGGGAATCTACAACCATGGGCAAGCTCTTACGTGAGCAGGACATGCTGATTCCCATTCGAGAAACCATACTTTCTGGACTTCCCGTTTTTGGTACTTGCGCAGGCTTGATTCTCTTAGCTAAAGAAATTTCTTCTCAGGAAGAGTGTCATCTTGGAACTATGGATATGATGGTCGAGCGCAATGCCTATGGGCGCCAATTAGGAAGTTTCTACACGGAAGCAGAATGTAAGGGAGTCGGTCAGATTCCAATGACCTTTATCCGTGGTCCAATTATCAGCAGTGTTGGAGAAGATGTAGAAATTCTAGCAACAGTTGAAGATCAAATCGTTGCAGCCCAAGAAAAAAATATGCTGGTAACTTCTTTTCATCCAGAATTGACTGATGATGTGCGCTTGCACCAGTACTTTATCAATATGTGTAAAGAAAAAAGTTGAGATTGAATTTCTCAACTTTTTTACATGTAATAAACAATGGCGATGTATTGGAGGGCAGATGCTGCTAGGATAAAGAGATGCCAAATCATGTGGAAATAAGGTTTTTTCTTGGCGTAAAATCCAGCTCCAACTGTATAACAAAGTCCTCCAGTTACCATGAGACTCCAGAAAATGGGCGTTGTTTGACTGATAATGGCAGGAATGATAGCTAGAACCAACCAGCCCATAATCAGGTAAAGAGCAAGGCTAAATTTCTCATTGACTTTTTTAGCAAAGATTTTATAGAGAATACCAAAGATGGTTGTTCCCCACTGGACGGCAATAATCAGATAGCCAAACCAGTTATTCATTAAGGTTAAGACGACGGGCGTGTATGAGCCAGCAATGGCAACATAAATCATAGAATGGTCGATGATTCGCAAGACATATTTGTGGGTTGAACCATAGGCCATAGAGTGGTAAATGGTGGATGAGAGGAACATGAGAAAGAGACTAATAACAAAAATGGAAACGCCGATAGATGATAAAAATCCGTGTGTCTCATAACTATAGGTTGATGAAATAGGCAGTAAGATGAGCATGATAACTGCACCTACGGCATGGGTCACGCTATTAGCAATCTCCTCTCCAAAACTAAGTTGTTTGCTGAGTTTAAGACTAGTGTTCATTGGATTACCTCCTCTTGAGTATGATGGATTAAGGCTAGGGTTTGATGATAGAGTTTAACGGTTTGGCAGCTGGTTTGGATAATGGGGTTAGCTGGGTCAATTCCTTGGTTCATGTAGTCCACAAAAGCATCGTAGAGTTGGTCTGAACTTGCTTGAGTTTGGAGAGTATTAAGTGTCTGAGCTATTTCTTGAATAGAAAATACAGACTTGAGGGTTGTGATAGCAATCAAACGGGCAATCTGTTGGCGTTGGTATTTTTTCTTGTCAGGCTTTGTCAGGTAACCATGTTTCACATAATTGTTGATCATAGATGCTGTCAGGCCCTTGTCTTTATCAGGAGAGATAGGGGCGCAGACCTGATTGACATAGAGTAAAACCTGGTCCAGATAGAGGTCAATGTTTGGAATTTCTGCCCATTTGGGGTAGGAAAAGGTAGTTTTCATTTTCAACTCCTTTTTATCTAGTTTTAATAACTAGATTATAAAACAATAAAAACAGAAAGTCAAATTTTAACTGCTTGTAGAAAGACTTAAATTATGCTATGATGGGAGAAACTAGTCAGAAATGAGGAGAAAAGATGGAGATTCGTTTAGCTTTTCCAAATGAAGTAGATGCCATCATGCAAGTGATGGAGGATGCTAAAAAATGTTTAGCGGGTGCTGGTAGTGACCAGTGGCAAAATGGTTATCCAAATGCTGATATTATTATTGAGGATATTATCTCAGGTCAAGCCTACGTAGCCTTGGAAGATGGAGAACTACTAGCTTATGCAGCTGTGACCAAGAGTCCAGAGGCAGCCTATGAAGCCATTTATGAGGGAAACTGGCAAGCTGGGGAGTCAGAGTACCTAGTCTTTCACCGTATTGCTGTGGCAGCAGATGTCCAGGGACAGGGAGTTGCTCAAACCTTTTTAGAGGGCTTGATTGAAGGTTTTGACTATCTTGATTTTCGTTCAGATACGCATGCTGAAAACAAAGCTATGCAGCATATCTTTGAAAAACTCGGATTTAAACAGGTTGGTAAGGTTCCAGTTGATGGAGAACGCTTGGCCTATCAAAAATTGAAGAAATAATGCAAAAGAAGTACGTAAAAATGCTCTACTTTTCGCCAATAGGAACCTTGTCTTTGGTTGCCGACGAGCAATATCTGTATGGCGTTTGGGTGCAGGAGCAGAAGCATTTTGAGAGGGGACTAGGAGATGAGACGATAGAAGCAGTTGTTAGTCATCCCATTTTAGACTCAGTTATTGCTTGCTTAGATGCTTACTTTAAAGGCAAGTCTAAGGATTTATCCGACTTGCCCTTGGCTCCAATCGGAACGGATTTTGAAAAGCGAGTTTGGTTCTATTTACAGAGAATTCCTTATGGTCAGACAGTGACCTATGGACAAATTGCCCAAGACCTACAAGTGGCTTCTGCTCAAGCAATTGGTGGAGCAGTGGGGCGCAATCCTTGGTCTATCCTAGTACCTTGTCATCGTGTGCTGGGCGCAGGCAAGCGTCTGACAGGTTATGCTGCAGGAGTGGAAAAGAAAGCATGGCTATTGGAGCATGAAGGCGCAGATTTTAAAGATATAAACAATAGAAAGTGAAAGACATGTTAGAATTTATCGAATACCCAAAATGTTCAACTTGTAAAAAAGCAAAACAAGAATTAAACCAACTCGGTGTGGACTACAAAGCTGTTCACATCGTGGAAGAAACACCTAGTCAAGAAGTCATTTTAAATTGGCTAGAGACCTCAGGTTTCGAGTTGAAGCAATTTTTCAACACCAGTGGGATCAAATACCGTGAATTAGGGCTGAAAGATAAGGTAGGAAGTCTGTCAAACCAAGAAGCAGCTGAGTTGCTAGCAAGCGACGGTATGTTGTTAAAACGCCCCATTTTAGTAGAAAATGGAACTGTTAAGCAAATCGGTTATCGAAAAGCTTATGAAGAATTGGAATTGAAATAGTTTTTATCTATCTCTTTGATAGATAAAATATATAACCTCCCTGTTTCAAAGTATGATAAACTAGTAGGTAGACAAAGTCTGTACCTGACCGTAGCAAATAATTTCATTGACGGCAAAAGTATGGTAGAATGAATCATTATCAGGAGAGGATGTTTTTATGAATGTTACAACGATTTTAGCATCAGATTGGTACCAAAACTTGATGCAATTGATTCCGGATGGCAAGCTTTTTAGCTTGCGTTCGGTCTTTGATGGAATCCCGAGAATTGTCCAACAACTTCCAATAACGATTATGTTGACCATTGGTGGTGCTCTTTTTGGCTTGGTTTTGGCGCTTCTTTTTGCCATTGTGAAGATCAATCGTGTCAAAATTTTATACCCCTTGCAGGCCTTCTTTGTTAGCTTCTTAAAAGGGACACCGATTTTGGTGCAACTCATGTTGACCTACTACGGAATTCCTTTGGCTTTGAAAGCTCTCAATCAGCAATGGGGAACTGGTTTCAATATCAATGCGATTCCAGCCGCTGCTTTTGCAATTGTCGCCTTTGCCTTTAATGAAGCAGCTTATGCTAGTGAAACCATTCGTGCAGCCATTCTCTCAGTCAATCCTGGTGAGATTGAGGCGGCACGCAGTCTGGGGATGACCCGAGCGCAAGTTTATCGTCGCGTGATTATTCCAAATGCAGCAGTTGTGGCGACTCCAACTTTAATCAATTCCCTAATCGGCTTGACCAAAGGGACTTCTCTAGCCTTCAGTGCGGGTGTTGTGGAAGTCTTTGCCCAAGCTCAGATTCTAGGTGGAGCTGATTATCGTTACTTTGAACGATTCATCTCTGTAGCCCTTGTTTATTGGGTAGTCAATATTGGAATTGAAAGCCTCGGTCGTTTCATCGAGAGAAAAATGGCTATTTCTGCACCAGATACCGTGCAAACAGATGTGAAAGGAGACCTTCGTTAATGATTAAGATTTCGAATTTAAGCAAATCCTTTTCAGGACAGACTGTCTTGGATCATCTGAACTTGGATATTCAAAAAGGGGAAGTTGTAGCCTTGATTGGTTCTTCAGGAGCTGGAAAATCAACTTTCCTTCGCAGTCTCAATTATCTTGAAACACCTGACAGTGGCTCTATTCAGATTGATGATTTCTCAGTTGATTTTTCTAAGATTACTCAAGAAGAAATCCTTGCCTTACGCCGTAAGCTGTCCATGGTTTTCCAACAGTTTAATTTGTTTGAACGCCGAACAGCACTTGATAATGTGAAAGAAGGCTTGGTTGTTGTCAAGAAATTATCCGACCAAGAAGCGACTAAGATTGCCAAGGAAGAGTTGGCTAAGGTTGGGCTTTCTGACCGTGAAAACCATTACCCTCGCCATTTATCAGGTGGACAGAAGCAACGGGTTGCCTTGGCGCGTGCTCTCGCTATGAAACCAGATGTCTTGCTCTTAGACGAACCAACTTCAGCTCTTGACCCAGAATTGGTCGGTGAAGTAGAAAAATCTATTGCAGATGCTGCTAAGTCAGGTCAGACTATGATTTTAGTTAGTCATGACATGTCCTTTGTAGCTCAAGTGGCTGATAAGATTCTCTTCTTAGATAAGGGGAAAATCATCGAGTCTGGAACACCGGATGAGATTATCCACCATCCTAAAGAAGAGCGGACAAAAGAATTCTTCGCTAGTTACAAACGGACTTATATTTGATATAATAGATAAAGGAAAACTCAGTTAGCTGGACTAGCTGAGTTTACTCTTTAAAAAAGATAGAAATGAGAGAAATCATGCTACTGCAACTATTTTCTTTATATTTCGAGAGTTTAATCTTGACCACCATCCTAGTCCTGATTTTTTTAGGGATTTGGATTGGACTGAGAGCCATGTCGGGAGTTGATAAGACAGCCAAGGCTCGCCAAGCCCATCTCTATGATATGATTATGATTGGGGTTTTGGTTATTCCAGTATTATCCTTTGCGGTTATGAGTTTAATTCTTGTTTTCAAGGCATAATCCTTGCATGATTGACAAGAAAGAGTTAGAATAAAAATAGTTACAACAAGAAAGAAGGAAACTATATGTACGATACTATTATTATCGGTGCTGGACCTGCAGGGATGACTGCAGCCTTGTATGCTGCTCGAAGCAATCTAAAAGTAGCCTTGATTGAAGGCGGTCTGCCAGGTGGTCAGATGAATAATACCTCTGATATCGAAAATTACCCAGGATATGCTAATATTAGTGGGCCAGAATTGGCAGAAAAGATGTTTGAACCTCTTGAAAATCTTGGTGTTGAGCACATTTATGGTTATGTTGAAAATGTAGAAGACCATGGTGATTTTAAGAAAGTGATGACTGATGACCAAACATATGAAACACGTACAGTTATCATAGCAACTGGTTCTAAACACCGTCCTTTGGGAGTACCTGGAGAAGAAGAACTGAACAGTCGTGGTGTTTCTTACTGTGCCGTGTGTGATGGTGCTTTCTTCCGTGACCAAGATTTGTTGGTAGTCGGTGGTGGAGATTCAGCTGTTGAAGAAGCCCTCTTCTTGACTCGTTTTGCTAAGACTGTTACCATTGTTCACCGTCGTGACCAACTTCGTGCCCAAAAAGTTTTACAAGACCGCGCCTTTGCGAATGAGAAAATCAGCTTTATCTGGGATTCTGTAGTGAAGGAAATCAAGGGTGAAAACCGAGTAGAATCTGTTGTATTTGAAAATGTGAAAACAGGTCAAGTGACAGAACAAGCCTTCGGTGGTGTCTTTATTTATGTTGGTTTGGACCCTCTTAGCGATTTTGTTAAAGGATTGAATATCCAAGATCAGGCAGGCTGGATTGTGACAGATAACCACATGAAAACTGCAGTTGACGGTATTTTTGCAGTTGGAGATGTTCGCTTGAAAGACCTTCGCCAAGTAACAACAGCAGTTGGAGATGGGGCCATCGCCGGTCAAGAAGCTTACAAGTTTATCACCGAACATAGTTAATCATAAAAAAAGTTTCCAATCAGATGACTGGAAACTTTTTTTATAGTCTATTTCGAAAAACTTCGTACATAAGAATGGCTGCAGCAACACTGGCATTAAGGCTTTGAACATGTCCATTCATAGGAATGGTAATCATTTCATCGACCTGTTTTTTGATGTTGCTAGAGATACCTTTTCCTTCATTTCCGATGATGAGGGCAATTTTCCCTTTTGTATTCCACTTGTGGCAAGGAGTACCGTTCATATCCGTTCCAAAGGTCCAGAAGCCTTCATCCTTGAGTTTGTCCAGAGTTTGGCTTAGATTGGTCACTCGGGCAATCGGAACGTGCTCAATAGCACCTGTGGCTGTTTTAGCAACGACAGGAGTTACTCCGACAGCACGGTGCTTGGGAATGATGACTCCGGAAACATTGGTTGCATCAGCGGTTCTTAAGATGGAGCCTAAGTTGTGAGGATCAGTTAACCCGTCCAGAATCAATAGCAAAGGATTTTCTTCTTGACGCGTTTTGGCAAGAATGTGATCTAACTCGCTATAGGCAAATTCGGACACTCGTAGAACAAAACCTTGGTGGACAGCACCTTCAGTCATCTCAGAGAGGGATTTTTTTGAAGTCCAAGAAATGGATACCTTCTTTTCTGTAGCCAGTTCCTTGACTTTCTCAAGATTCTTACCTCGGAGATCTTCTTGGAGGTAGAGTTTATTGCCAGTGTTTGCAAGGAGGGCTTCGGTAACGGCGTGGACGCCATAGACAATATCATTTGTTTTCATGCCTCTATTATAACACAAAACCCCGTCTTGCAACGGGATTTTCTTTATTCTAGAATTAGTAAACCATCTTTAACTGCAAATGGGTCTTTTTCATTGATACGATCGTAAAACATGATACCGTTAATGTGGTCAATTTCATGCTGAACGACGATGGAGTTGTAACCTTTGAGTTTGATACGGTGTTTTTCCCCATCCTTGTCAAAGTAGTCAACAGTAACGCGAGCATGGCGGACTACATAGCCAGGCACGTTGCGGTCAACAGAGAGGCAACCTTCTCCTTCTCCAAGAGCAGCGTCTTGAACCGAGTGAGAGACGATTTTTGGATTGTACATAATAGCTTGCAAGTCGTAAGCTTCCTGAGGAGTTTCGCCTTCTTCGACAATGTTTGGTACCAAAACAGCGATAATGCGTTTTGAGATATCTAACTGGGGAGCAGCTAGTCCAACACCACCGCGGAGCCCCATTTTTTCAGCCATGACAGGATCTTGGGAATGTTTGAGGAATTGCATCATCTTTTCGCCAAGGATGATTTCCTGGTCAGATAGGGGGAAAGTAACTTCCTCAGCAACCGCGCGTAGAGTAGGATTCCCCTCGCGGATAATATCGTTCATATCAATTAAGTGAGCAGCTTTTGTAATACGTTCTATTGCAGACATTTTCTCTCCTTTCATTACCTCTACATGATATCACAAAATGACAAGGATTGAAAGCATTACGGCATCGAGCTTTTATAGAAAATATCTAGTAGGTTTGATTTAATTGTGAAAGAATTACTTATCTGTGATATAATAAAAAGAAAAGGCTTGCATTAGAAAGTAGGGAGAATGAAGATGCAAAGAAGACAAGATAGACATAAACGTGGACCAGTTTTTCGTTTTATGAGGGGTTTTGTAAACTTTTTTAGGAGTTATCGCAAGTGGAGTAATAAGGGATTTGTGGCGATACTCTTGCTAGCAGTTGCTTTATCAATGGGTTTGGTCTTGTTGTTTGAAAGCTTCCAAGGAATCCCCTTGACCAGTCAAAAAAAGGATACCATTTCTCAAGAAGCAAATAAGACGAATCAAAATTCTAAAGATCAGGAAGAGGAAAAAACTGCTAGAATTATGGCCAACGGGGACCTCCTCTATCATATTCCCATCTATCGTTCTGCTTTAAAAGAAGATGGAACCTATGATTTTCATGAAAATTTTGATTATGTGAAGCCATGGCTCAAACAAGCAGACTTGATTATAGGTGATTTTGAAGGTACTGTGAACAAGGATCACTATTTGGCAGGTTATCCTCTCTTTAATGCACCTGGCGAAGTTATGGATGCCATCAAGGATGCCGGTTATCAAGTGCTAGACTTGGCGCATAACCATATCCTAGATTCACAAATAGAAGGTGTGGTTTCAACAGCAGATGCTATTGAGAAGGCAGGAATGACACCGATTGGAGTGTATACGCATGAGTCCCGTGATCAAGCTCCACTGGTTATCAAGGAAGTGAACGGCATCAAGGTTGCACTTTTGGCCTATTCTTATGGTTTTAATGGAATTGAGCAAAGTATTTCTCAAGAAGACTATAATCGCTATCTTTCAGACCTAAATGAAGACAAGATGAAGGCTGAAATTGAACGAGCAGAGAAGGAAGCGGATATCACCATTATCATGCCTCAGATGGGTGTGGAGTATCGCTTGGAACCAACTGAAGAACAAAAGGCTCTTTATCACAAGATGATCGATTGGGGAGCTGATATTATCTTTGGAGGGCACCCTCACGTAGTTGAACCATCTGAAACGGTTGAAAAAGATGGAGACAAGAAACTCATTATCTATTCAATGGGGAACTTCATTTCCAATCAACGAATTGAAACCATGCAAGATGAAGAGAATGCTAAGTGGACAGAGCGTGGTGTGCTCATGGATGTGACCATTAAGAAAAAAGCCGGTAAGACGACAATCGAAACTGCCAAAGCACATCCTTCTTGGGTAAATCGTACACCTAAAGGAACCTATTCTCCAGAAGGTTATCCACTCTTCCTTTACCAAACCTATATCTTAGAAGATTTTATCGAGGGTGGTAGTCATCGTGACAAGTTAGATGAAGCGACTAAGGAGCGAATTGATACAGCCTATAAAGAAATGAACGAACATGTGGGATTGAAGTGGGATTAGCTTGAATCCAGAGGGAAGTAAATGACGATTAAAGTAATTGCGACAGATATGGATGGGACCTTGCTGGATGCTAGAGGTCAGCTTGATCTCCCACGTTTGGAAAAGATTTTAGATCAGTTGGATCAAAGGGGTATTCGTTTTGTCATTGCGACTGGGAATGAAATTCACCGTATGAGACAACTGCTGGAGCACTTGGTAGATCGAGTGGTTTTGGTTGTTGCCAATGGAGCTCGTATTTTTGAAAACAATGAACTGATTCAGGCACAGACTTGGGATGATGCCATTGTCGATAAGGCTTTGGCTCATTTCAAGGGTCGAGCGTGTCAGGACCAGTTTGTTGTAACGGGGATGAAGGGTGGTTTCGTCAAAGAAGGTACAATTTTTACAGACCTTGAAAGTTTTATGACTCCAGAAATGATTGAAAAATTCTACCAACGGATGCAGTTTGTGGATGAATTAACATCTGATCTCTTTGGTGGTGTGCTCAAGATGAGTATGGTTGTTGGTGAGGAACGTTTGAGTTCGGTCTTGGAAGAAATCAATGACCTCTTTGATGGCCGTGTTCGTGCTGTATCGAGTGGTTATGGTTGCATTGATATCCTCCAAGCTGGAATTCATAAAGCATGGGGCTTGGAAGAATTACTCAAGCGTTGGGACTTGAAAGCCCAACAAATCATGGCTTTTGGCGATAGTGAAAATGATGTTGAAATGCTTGAAATGGCTGGAATTGCCTATGCGATGGAAAATGCTGATGATAAGGCCAAAGCTGTGGCTACTGCTCTAGCGCCAGCCAACAGCCAAGGAGGAGTTTATCAAGTCTTGGAAAACTGGTTAGAAAAAGGAGAATGAAGTGGCAGTACAGTTATTAGAAAATTGGTTACTAAAGGAACAAGAAAAAATCCAAACCAAGTATCGTCACTTAAATCAGGTTTCTGTTCTAGAACCAGACATTCTTTTTATTGGGGATTCCATTGTCGAATATTATCCTCTGCAGGAACTATTTGGGACTTCGAAGACAATTGTCAATCGAGGAATTCGTGGCTATCAGACAGGACTGTTTTTAGAGAATCTGGATGCGCATCTTTACGGTGGTGCAGTAGATAAAATTGTCCTTTTGATTGGGACAAATGATATTGGAAAAGATGTGCCTGTGAATGAGGCTCTCAATAACCTCGAAGCTATCATACAATCTATTGCTCGCGATTATCCATTGACTGATATTAAATTGCTTTCCATTTTACCAGTCAATGAGGGAGAGGAGTACAAGCAGACAGTCTATATCCGCACGAATGAAAAAATTCAGAAATGGAATCAAGCCTATAAAGAACTTGCTTCTGCCTATATGCAGGTAGAATTTGCGCCAGTTTTTGATAGTTTGACAGACCAGGCAGGTCAACTCAAAAAAGAATATACAACTGATGGACTGCATCTCAGTGTTGCTGGTTATCAGGTTTTGACAAAAGCCTTGAAAGACTATCTTGTGTAGTTAGTTGATTTCCTTTTTGCATTTTTGTGTTAGATAAGGTATAATGGTTTTATTGTCTTTTGGGGTCGTTACGGATTCGACAGGCATTATGAGGCATATTTTGCGACTCGTGTGGCGACGTAAACGCTCAGTTAAATATAACTGCAAAAAATAACACTTCTTACGCTCTAGCTGCCTAAAAACCAGCAGGCGTGACCCGATTTGGATTGCTCGTGTTCAATGACAGGTCTTATTATTAGCGAGATACGATTAAGTCTTGTCTAGCGGCTTGATAAGAGATTGATAGACTCGCAGTTTCTAGGTTTGAGTTATGTGTCGAGGGACTGTTAAACTAATACATAACCTATGGTTGTAGACAAATATGTTGGCAGGTGTTTGGACGTGGGTTCGACTCCCACCGGCTCCATTATTCCTTTGCATTCTTTTGCATTCCTTGGTAAAACGTTGTTAAATCAACGTTTTTTTATTTTTGTCTTTGATATTCCTTGGTATTCTTTTGCGAAAAAAGGATACAACAAAGGATACAACATTTTTGTAGTATCCTAGAAATCTATGTACTTCGCAAAGCGATCTCCGATGTCGTCCTTTGCTTGCTTAGTTATGTGGGTGTAAACGTTCATGGTTGTTTTCAAGTCTGAATGTCCTAAGCGATGTTGGACTTGCTTCAAGGTCATACCGGCATCGAAACATAGACTGGCATGTGTATGTCTGAAGCCGTGGATTTTAATCGGACGCAGGTCGCTACCTTCCACAATTTTGATAAGCCATTTTCTGGGCAAGGTACTTGGAATTGGCTTTTTAAATTCATTTTCAAAAATGTATTTGGTATTTGGATTTTGCTTTTTCCATTTTTCCAAAATGCTTTTTGTTTTCTTGTCCAGGCTAATCAGTAGTTTTAAGTGTGAAAGCATTTGGATACTTCGCTTGCAACTCAAAGATTTTCTCAAGTTTTTCAGGTTCTTGAAAAGCCATCATGATAATATCTTCTTGAGTCATTGGACGATTGGTAGTTGGTGCGTTTGCAATATTGCTGTTTAACGTTTCAATAGCATCATAGATATTGTTAATAGTAGATTTTAACTGGGCGAACTCTTGAGTTGTGACATAGTCTTTCTCATCATTATTTTTCTTTTTTAATGTTGAAAAGTCTAGACTTTCTTCGGTCTTTTGAATCCGTTGGATAGTTTTGTTAACAGATTCAAGGACATCTGTTCCTGAAGTATTTTTCAAATCATACTGTATGATATTGATTGTTCGAATATCAAATGGGATGTCTTCATTAGTTTGCTGTCTTAAAAAAATGGTTGGCAAATCCAAAGCCTTACGATAGCCAAGTTCTAAAAAGACATTTGGGTTGTTACCTGTTATATCAACAATAACAAGGTCTGACTTTATTAGAGCGTCAAATATTTTATCATCTATTCTATCAGAATGATATAATTCATCAGCTCTTTTTACATCGTATTTATCGGACAAAGCTGGCTTAATGATGTGTCTTAAGACGCTATCAGAATGATTTCTAATTTCTGATTTTTCTGGACCAATAGCAGAGACGACAAAACAAATTTTTTGTGACATGGTTTTTCTCCAATCATTTTTATTTTGATTATACCACATTTGAAAGCGAGTTAGAATTGGAAGATAAAATCATCGAACTTGCTGATTACTTTATCAGCGAAAACACAACGTACAGAGAAGCTAAAATAGCGTGTGAGAAGCTATTGAAACAAGTCATTGTAGACTATATTGATTACTACAACAATAAACGAATTAAGGTAAAACTAAAAGGACTTATCCCTGTGCAATACAAAACTAAATCCTTTGGATAAATTAATTGTCTAACTTTTGGGGTCAGTACATAAATCAACGTTTTTTATTTTGAAGTTCTTTATAAAAACTAAAAAAATGAACTCAACGTTCAAAAATTAGACATAAAAAAACAAAAAATATACCGACTTTTATCTCCCTGAATGATATAATGATTGTATATTGTGGGTTTATTGTAATGTTGTGTTTGATTTTCAAAAAGAACAATTATCCAGAAAAAGAGGCTATGTAACATAGTTTTGAAATGATTCTTGAATTTGAACATTGGGTATAATTGAGTACGATGTTTAAAAAATTTTTGAATATAGACTTAGATACTTTATCTTGGTTGATAGAGTATTTACTTTAAAATACCAAGGGTAAGCGGTTAAAAATTAAATAAACAAAAAATGATGTTTATTCGTGATGTTAGGTTTGATAAATCCAATCGTTCTAGTATTTTTATTTTTGGAGAATTACTCAAGAGGCTGAAGAGGACGGTTTGCTAAATCGTTAGGTCGGGTAACTGGCGCGAGGGTTCGAATCCCTCATTCTCCGTTAGAATAATCTTAAGATTTTCTAAAGAAACACTCTTAGGGACTTTTTCCAAGAGTAAATTTTATAAAGAGGTGTATTATGAAGAAAGTTAAGTTGTTTAGTATTTTAGCGCTCTCAGCAGTTGTCTTAGGTGCTTGTTCTTCACTTCCGAGTCAGTCAGGGTCGAATTCTGACAAAACCGAACAAACTGATAAGAAAGAAGAATCAGTCAAAGAAAAAGTTACAAAAGATGCTGAAACTTTATTAGATGCAGTTTTGACTACTGATATTGCTAAGTTTAAAAAGATTTACGGCGAAACCTATGAAAAATGGACTGAGGCAGTATTTGCGGTTCAAACTAGTGAAAAGGTAAAAGATGATGGTCTTACACCAGCCTCTACCTATTCTGTTCAATGGCATGCTGATTTCCCTATTGAAACACCAGAAGAAACAATTACTGGTTTCTTAAAAGTAAGACGAAAAATGTTCCAAGAGATTGGTTCATACTCTATTAAGGATGTTAAGTTAGATGAATCAGGGAGTTCAGCTACTGTAACTTTTACATCTAAAAAGTTGCATTCTAAGGGCTTGGCTTCTTCAACAAGAGATGTTTTAACTACTCTAATTGGAGGGATTGACAACTTAGGTAAGTACAATACTGCGGGATCAAATGTTGATATTAAACGATACCAAACATTAATTTCGTACTGGATTTTTGAGCATCTGTTTAGGCATGATTTTACTATCTATAACGATGTTGACCCTAACTTAGCGTATACACCATTTACTACTGGAGATTTTGATACTGAAATCAAATTAACCAAAGATAAGGATGGCAACTGGCTTATTTCTCAAGAGGATTATCGTACTCTAGCAACCGAGTTAATTGATAATACAGAAGGTTATGAGACTGTTGTCAGAAGCAATGTTTCAAAAACTAACGACAAAGATAAGTCTAGTGATAAATCGACAGGCAACTCAACAGATAAATCTTCAGATAAAAAAGATAAAAGTAGTATCTGATAATTAGTTTAAAAAGTAAAGCAAGTAGTTCATAATAGCTACTTGCTTTATTTCGTTTTATTAGCAAAAAGGATACAACATTTGTTGTATCCTAGAAATAATTTTTCTTTTCTACGGAAGACATGGGATTCGAACCCACGCACGCTGTTACACGCCTACCGCGTTTCCAACACGGCCTCTTAAGCCTCTTGAGTAATCTTCCAATACTTACTCAAATAGTCTACCATAAAGCCACTTATCTTGCAATAAAAATTCTGGAAATAAGAAAAATGATAGATTTTGAAAGAAAATGATAAAAAATGCTTGACTTTGAAAGAAAGTGTGATAGAATGAATAGTGTAAACGATAACAGGAGGTGATTCAGTGTTAAAAACAGAGCGGAAACAGCTGATTTTAGAAGAGTTAAATCAACATCATGTAGTTTCTCTAGAAAAATTAGTTAGTTTGTTAGAAACGTCAGAATCAACGGTTCGAAGAGACTTGGATGAGTTGGAAGCGGAAAACAAGCTTCGTCGCGTGCATGGTGGAGCAGAATTACCCCATTCCTTGCAGGAAGAAGAAACCATTCAAGAAAAATCTGTCAAAAACCTTCAAGAGAAGAAGTTACTGGCTCAGAAAGCAGCCTCTCTCATCAAGGAACAAGATGTCATCTTTATCGATGCTGGAACAACAACTGCTTTTTTGATCCATGAATTGGTTAATAAGAATATTACTGTTGTGACCAATTCGATTCACCATGCCGCACAGTTGGTTGAAAAGCAGATTCCAACTGTCATGGTTGGAGGAAGTGTCAAGATGGCGACAGATGCGAGCATCGGGGGCGTTGCTCTTAACCAGATTAACCAATTGCACTTTGACCGTGCCTTTATCGGGATGAATGGTGTAGATGATGGCTATTATACGACTCCTGATATGGAGGAGGGAGCTGTGAAGCGAGCTATTTTAGAGAATGCCAAACAGACCTATGTCTTGGTGGATTCGTCAAAAATTGGACAAACTTGCTTTGCTAAGGTAGCACCACTCAAACGAGCTATTGTTATCACAAGTCAAGGGCATGAACTCTTGCAGGCTATTAAGGAGAAAACGGAGGTAATAGAAGTATGATTTATACAGTCACACTTAATCCATCCATTGACTATATTGTCCGTTTGGACCAAGTCCAAGTCGGTAGTGTCAATCGAATGGATAGTGATGATAAGTTTGCTGGTGGGAAAGGAATCAATGTCAGTCGTGTTTTGAAACGCTTGGATATTCCAAATACAGCGACGGGATTTATCGGAGGCTTTACTGGTAAATTTATCACAGATACTCTGGCTGATGAAGAAATCGAGACACGTTTTGTCCAAGTAGCAGAAGATACTCGTATCAATGTTAAAATCAAAGCAGACCAAGAGACAGAAATCAACGGAACGGGTCCAACTGTCGAACCAGCCCAGTTAGAAGAATTGAAAGCTATTTTGTCTAGTTTAACAGCAGAAGATACAGTTGTCTTTGCGGGTTCAAGTGCTAAAAATCTAGGCAATGTTATCTATAAGGATTTGATTGCCTTGACCCGTCAGACTGGCGCGCAGGTGGTCTGTGACTTTGAAGGACAGACCTTGATTGATAGTTTGGACTACCAGCCACTTTTGGTCAAACCAAACAATCATGAACTTGGAGCGATTTTTGGGGTTAAACTCGAAAGTTTAGATGAAATCGAGAACTATGCTCGTCAGTTACTGGCTAAAGGAGCTCAAAATGTCATTATCTCCATGGCTGGGGACGGTGCACTTCTTGTCACATCTGAGGGAGCTTATTTCGCAAAACCTATCAAGGGAACAGTCAAAAATTCAGTTGGAGCTGGTGACTCTATGGTTGCTGGATTTACAGGTGAATTTGTCAAATCTAAAGAAGCAGTAGAAGCCTTCAAATGGGGAGTTGCTTGCGGAACGGCAACCACCTTCTCAGATGACTTGGCAACAGCAGAATTTATTAAAGAAACATATGAAAAAGTTGAGGTAGAAAAAAGATGAAAATTCAAGACCTATTGAGAAAAGATGTCATGTTGCTGGATTTACAGGCGACTGAAAAAACAGCTGTCATTGAAGAAATGATTAAAAGCTTGACAGACCACGGTTATGTGACAGATTTTGAAACCTTTAAAGAAGGAATTTTGGCGCGTGAAGCTTTGACTTCTACTGGTTTGGGTGACGGAATCGCAATGCCTCACAGCAAAAATGCCGCTGTCAAAGAAGCGACAGTTCTCTTTGCCAAGTCAAACAAGGGTGTTGACTATGGGAGCTTGGATGGGCAACCAACTGACCTTTTCTTTATGATTGCAGCTCCAGAAGGTGCCAATGATACTCACTTGGCAGCCTTGGCAGAATTGTCTCAATACTTGATGAAAGACGGTTTTGCTGACAAACTTCGTCAAGTAACATCAGCTGACCAAGTTATCGAACTTTTTGACAAAGCTTCCGAAAAAACTGAAGAGCCTGTTCAAGCACCTACTAATGACTCTGATGAGTTTATCGTTGCTGTTACAGCTTGTACAACAGGTATTGCTCACACTTACATGGCTCAAGAAGCCCTTCAAAAAGTGGCTGCTGAAATGGGTGTTGGAATCAAGGTTGAAACCAACGGTGCTAGCGGTGTTGGAAACCAACTAACTGCTGAGGACATCCGCAAGGCTAAAGCTGTTATCATCGCTGCAGACAAGGCGGTTGAGATGGATCGTTTCGATGGCAAACCATTGATCAATCGTCCAGTTGCTGACGGTATCCGTAAAACAGAAGAATTGATTAACTTGGCTCTTTCAGGAGATGCTGAAGTCTACCGTGCTGCTAATGGAGCAAAAGCTTCGACAGCAAGCAACGAAAAACAAAGCCTTGGTGGTGCCTTCTACAAACACTTGATGAGTGGTGTATCTCAAATGTTACCATTCGTTATCGGTGGTGGTATCATGATTGCCCTTGCCTTCTTGATTGATGGTGCATTGGGTGTTCCAAATGAAAATCTTGGTAATCTTGGTTCCTACCATGAACTAGCTTCTATGTTCATGAAAATCGGTGGTGCAGCCTTTGGTTTGATGCTTCCAGTCTTTGCAGGTTATGTTGCCTACTCTATCGCTGAAAAACCAGGTTTGGTAGCAGGTTTCGTGGCTGGTGCTATTGCAAAAGAAGGTTTTGCCTTTGGGAAAATCCCTTATGCCGCAGGTGGTGAAGCAACTTCAACTCTTGCCGGTGTCTCATCTGGTTTCCTAGGCGCCCTTGTGGGTGGATTTATCGCAGGTGCTTTGGTGCTTGCTATCAAGAAATACGTTAAAGTTCCTCGTTCACTTGAAGGTGCAAAATCAATCCTTCTCTTGCCACTTCTTGGGACAATCTTGACAGGATTTGTCATGCTAGCTGTTAACATCCCGATGGCAGCAATCAACACTGCTATGAATGACTTCCTAGGCGGTCTTGGAGGTGGTTCAGCTGTCCTTCTCGGTATCGTCCTTGGTGGAATGATGGCTGTTGACATGGGGGGACCAGTCAACAAAGCGGCTTATGTCTTTGGTACAGGTACGCTTGCAGCAACTGTTTCTTCAGGTGGTTCTGTAGCCATGGCAGCAGTTATGGCTGGAGGAATGGTGCCACCACTTGCAATCTTTGTCGCAACTCTTCTTTTCAAAGATAAATTTACTAAAGAAGAACGCAACTCTGGTTTGACAAACATCATCATGGGCTTGTCATTTATCACTGAGGGAGCAATTCCATTTGGTGCCGCTGACCCAGCTCGTGCTATCCCAAGCTTCATCCTTGGTTCAGCAGTAGCAGGTGGACTCGTTGGTCTTACTGGTATCAAACTCATGGCGCCACACGGAGGAATCTTCGTTATTGCCCTTACTTCAAATGCTCTTCTTTACCTCGTTTCTGTCTTGGTAGGAGCAATCGTAAGTGGTGTGGTCTATGGTTACCTACGCAAACCACAAGCATAAAAAATAGAAAAATGAAAAGATTGGACCGTTTGGTGCAGTCTTTTTCTCTTTCCGAAATGCCTGTGAAATATGGTATAATAGAAGAATGGCAAACAAGAATACAAGTAAAACAAGACGGAGACCGTCTAAAGCAGAACTCGAAAGAAAAGAAGCGATTCAACGAATGTTGATTTCGTTGGGAATCGCGCTTTTATTGATTTTCGCAGCCTTCAAATTAGGGGCTGCAGGTATAACCCTTTACAATTTCATTCGCTTGCTGGTGGGTAGCCTAGCTTATCTGGCAATATTTGGCATCCTGCTCTATCTCTTCTTCTTCAAGTGGATACGAAAACAGGAAGGACTCTTATCAGGTTTTTTCACCATATTTGCTGGCTTACTCTTGATTTTTGAGGCCTACTTAGTTTGGAAATATGGTTTGGACAAGTCGGTTTTAAAAGGGACTATGGCTCAGGTTGTGACGGATCTGACTGGTTTTCGAACGACCAGTTTTGCTGGTGGAGGCTTGATTGGTGTTGGACTCTATGTGCCAACAGCCTTTCTCTTCTCAAATATCGGTACTTACTTTATTGGTTCTATCTTGATTTTAGTGGGTGCCCTCCTAGTCAGTCCTTGGTCTGTTTACGATATTGCTGAATTTTGCAGTAAAGGCTTTGCCAAATGGCGGGAAGGGCATGAGCGTCGAAAAGAGGAACGTTTTGTCAAACAAGAAGAAAAAGCTCGCCAAAAGGCTGAGGAAGAGGCTAGATTAGAAAAAGAAGAGGCTGAAAAAGCCTTACTCGATATGCCTCCTGTTGATATGGAAACGGGTGAAATTCTTACAGAAGATGTTGTGCTTGACGTTCCACCTGTTCCAGAAGAAGAGTGGGTAGAACCAGAGATCATCTTGCCTCAAGCTGAACTTGAATTCACTGAACAGGGAGATGGCTCTGATGTCGAAGATGTTCAGGTCGATTTTTCAGCAAAGGAAGCCCTTGAATACAAACTTCCAAGCTTACAACTCTTTGCCCCAGATAAACCCAAAGACCAGTCGAAAGAGAAGAAAATCGTTCGTGAAAACATCAAAATCCTAGAAGAAACTTTTGCTAGTTTTGGTATTAAGGTAACGGTTGAACGGGCTGAAATTGGGCCGTCAGTGACCAAGTATGAAGTCAAGCCAGCAGTCGGTGTACGGGTTAACCGCATTTCCAATCTAGCAGATGACCTCGCTCTAGCCTTGGCAGCCAAGGATGTCCGGATTGAGGCTCCAATACCTGGTAAATCCTTAGTCGGGATTGAGGTTCCTAACTCTGAGATTGCGACGGTATCCTTCCGCGAACTATGGGAACAATCTCAAACGAAAGCAGAAAATCTCTTAGAAATTCCTCTAGGAAAGGCAGTTAATGGCACCGCAAGAGCTTTTGACCTTTCCAAGATGCCCCACTTGCTAGTTGCAGGTTCAACGGGTTCAGGGAAGTCAGTAGCTGTTAACGGCATTATCGCTAGCATCCTCATGAAGGCGAGACCTGACCAAGTTAAATTTATGATGGTCGATCCCAAGATGGTTGAGTTGTCTGTTTACAATGATATTCCCCACCTCTTGATTCCAGTTGTGACCAATCCACGCAAAGCCAGCAAGGCTCTGCAAAAGGTCGTGGATGAGATGGAAAATCGTTATGAACTCTTTGCCAAGGTGGGAGTTCGGAATATTGCAGGCTTTAATGTCAAGGTAGAAGAGTTCAATGCCCAGTCTGAGTACAAGCAGGTTCCACTACCGCTCATTGTCGTGATTGTGGATGAGTTGGCTGACCTTATGATGGTGGCCAGCAAGGAAGTGGAAGATGCTATCATTCGTCTTGGACAGAAGGCGCGTGCTGCAGGTATCCACATGATTCTTGCAACCCAGCGTCCATCCGTTGACGTCATTTCTGGTCTGATCAAGGCCAATGTCCCATCTCGTGTCGCTTTCGCAGTTTCATCAGGAACAGACTCCCGTACTATTTTAGATGAAAATGGAGCTGAGAAACTGCTTGGACGTGGAGATATGCTCTTTAAACCAATTGATGAAAATCATCCAGTTCGTCTCCAAGGCTCCTTTATCTCGGATGATGATGTCGAACGTATCGTAAACTTCATTAAGGCTCAGGCTGATGCGGACTACGATGAGAGTTTTGATCCAGGTGAGGTTTCTGAAAATGACGGAGAATTTTCAGATGGTGAATCTGGTGGTGATCCGCTCTTTGAAGAAGCCAAGGCTTTGGTAATCGAAACCCAGAAAGCCAGCGCATCTATGATTCAGCGTCGTTTGTCAGTTGGATTTAACCGTGCGACCCGTCTCATGGAAGAGCTTGAGATGGCAGGTGTCATTGGTCCAGCTGAAGGTACCAAACCAAGAAAAGTTTTACAACAATAAAAAAATAGCTTCTTTCCAAGTTTGGAAGGAGGCTATTTTAGTGATTATTGATTAGTTTTATTTTCCGAAGTTGGGGTATTGGACTGTTTTTCATTTTCAGTAGCAGGTTTACTTGGAGTAGGAGTAGAAGAATCCTGAGTTGCTGCTTTCTGCTCTTCTTTTTTCTCTTCCTTGACGCTAGATTTTGGTGTTTCCTCTTGCTGTGTTTTTTCTTGAGAAGTGTTATTTTCCTTATTGGGACTAGTGTTTTCCTGAGGGGATTCCTTTTGAATTTCTTTGACAATTGTTGTCGTCTGGCTTGTCGTAGGTTCTTTTTTAGTGTTTTTGTTATTATCTAAGGCGTTCATGATAGTGATACTTGCAGTAATTAAGCCAAGGATACTACCGATAGTGGCAACAGTTTTTTGAAAGACCGTGAAGCCTTTTTTGATGTGTTCTGTTTTTGGTTTTGAAGTTCTACGATAATTAGACATATATTCTCTCCTTTAATTAAAATTTATTATACCGCATTTCTTTAAAAAAATCTTAAAAAAAGAGAAATTGCCCTTTCTTGTCGCAGGCTCCGTTTCATGATACAATAGAGGGAGTGATTTTAGAAAGCGTGAGAAAATATGATTTACTTTGATAATTCGGCGACGACCAAGCCCTATCCTGAAGCACTTGAAACCTATATGCAGGTCGCTTCAAAAATTTTAGGAAATCCATCTAGTCTCCATCGTTTGGGAGATCAGGCAACACGAATCTTAGATGCTTCTCGTCAGCAAATTGCAGATTTAATCGGTAAGAAAAGTGAGGAAATCTTCTTTACTTCTGGTGGGACAGAAGGAGATAACTGGGTTATCAAGGGTGTGACCTTTGAAAAGGCTCAGTTTGGAAAACACATCATTGTATCAGCCATTGAACATCCGGCAGTCAAAGAGTCAGCCCTCTGGTTGAAAAGTCAAGGATTTGAAGTAGATTTTGCTCCAGTTGATAACAAAGGATTTGTAGATGTTGAAGCGTTATCAGATTTGATAAGACCTGATACGACCCTCGTTTCCGTCATGGCTGTGAACAATGAAATCGGCTCGATTCAACCTATTCAAGCTATTTCAGAACTATTGGCAGACAAGCCAACTATTTCCTTCCACGTTGATGCGGTTCAGGCACTTGCCAAGATTCCGACTGAAAAGTATCTGACAGAACGAGTGGATTTTGCGACTTTCTCTAGTCACAAGTTTCACGGAGTTCGAGGTGTTGGATTTGTCTATATCAAGTCTGGCAAGAAGATTACGCCTCTGTTGACTGGTGGTGGTCAGGAGCGTGATTATCGTTCAACAACTGAAAATGTGGCAGGAATTGCAGCGACAGCCAAGGCTCTCCGTTTGTCTATGGAAAAGCTAGGTTTCTTTACTAGCAAGACTGGGCAGATGAAGGCAGTGATTCGCCAAGCCCTTCTGGACTATCCAGATATTTTTGTCTTTTCAGATGAGGAAGACTTTGCCCCTCATATTCTGACTTTTGGAATCAAGGGTGTTCGCGGTGAAGTCATTGTTCATGCCTTTGAAGACTATGATATTTTCATCTCAACGACCTCTGCTTGTTCATCCAAGGCAGGGAAGCCTGCAGGGACTTTGATTGCCATGGGAGTGGATAAAGATAAGGCCCAGTCAGCTGTGCGTCTTAGCCTAGACCTTGAAAATGATATGAGTCAGGTCGAGCAGTTTTTGACCAAGTTAAAATTAATTTACAATCAAACTAGAAAAGTAAGATAGGAGCATTCATGCAATATTCAGAAATTATGATTCGCTACGGAGAATTATCAACCAAGGGTAAAAATCGTATGCGTTTCATCAATAAACTTCGCAATAATATTTCAGACGTTTTGTCTATCTATCCCCAAGTTAAGGTAACGGCAGATCGCGACCGTGCTCACGCTTACCTCAATGGAGCAGATTACACAGCAGTTGCAGAATCGCTTAAGCAAGTCTTTGGAATTCAAAACTTTTCCCCTGTTTATAAGGTTGAAAAATCTGTAGAAGTTCTGAAGTCTGCTGTCCAAGAGATTATGCAGGACATCTACAAAGAAGGCATGACCTTTAAAATTTCTAGCAAGCGTAGCGACCACACCTTTGAACTTGATAGTCGTGAACTCAACCAAACACTTGGAGGAGCTGTTTTCGAAGCCATTCCAAATGTGCAAGCTCAAATGAAAAGTCCTGACATCAATCTTCAGGTGGAAATCCGTGAAGAAGCAGCCTATCTTTCTTATGAAACTATTCGTGGGGCTGGTGGTTTACCAGTTGGAACTTCAGGTAAAGGGATGCTTATGTTGTCAGGAGGGATTGACTCACCTGTAGCAGGTTATCTTGCACTTAAGCGTGGAGTGGATATTGAGGCTGTTCACTTTGCAAGTCCACCATACACGAGTCCTGGTGCTCTTAAAAAAGCCCAAGATTTGACTCGTAAATTGACCAAGTTTGGGGGAAATATCCAGTTTATCGAAGTTCCTTTTACAGAGATTCAAGAGGAAATTAAGGCTAAAGCGCCAGAAGCCTACCTCATGACCTTGACACGACGTTTTATGATGCGGATTACTGACCGTATCCGTGAGGTACGAAATGGTTTAGTAATTATCAACGGGGAAAGTCTTGGTCAAGTAGCAAGCCAAACCCTCGAAAGCATGCAGGCTATCAATGCAGTTACCAACACTCCCATCATCCGTCCAGTTGTGACAATGGATAAGTTGGAAATCATTGACATTGCTCAGGAAATTGACACCTTTGAAATTTCTATCCAGCCTTTTGAAGACTGTTGTACCATTTTTGCGCCAGATCGTCCGAAAACAAATCCTAAGATTAAGAATGCGGAGCAGTACGAAGCGCGTATGGATGTTGAAGGATTAGTAGAGCGAGCTGTGGCTGGAATCATGATTACTGAGATTACACCGCAGGCTGAAAAAGATGAAGTGGATGACTTGATTGACAATCTGCTCTAATCAGAAAATCCAGAAGAATTTAGAAAAATAGATGAAAAAGTTAGTTTTTAATTCCAAAAGTGGAAGCAAAACTAACTTTTTTTCTATAATTGTGATATAATAAAATAAAATTTTGAATATAGAGAGTTTTCTGACAATGAATCTATCCTACTTTTATTTAAAAATGAAAGAACACAAACTCAAGGTTCCTTATACAGGTAAGGAACGCCGTGTACGTGTTCTTCTGCCTAAAGATTATGAGAAAGACACGGATCGTTCCTATCCTGTTGTTTACTTTCATGACGGGCAAAATGTTTTTTATAGCAAGGAGTCTTTCATTGGACATTCATGGAAGATTATCCCAGCTATTAAGCGTAATCCTGATATCAGTCGCATGATTGTCGTCGCCATTGACAATGATGGTATGGGGCGGATGAATGAGTATGCGGCTTGGAAGTTCCAAGAATCTCCTATCCCAGGACAGCAATTTGGCGGTAAGGGCGTGGAGTATGCTGAGTTTGTTATGGAGGTGGTCAAGCCATTTATCGATGAGACCTACCGTACTAAAGCTGACTGCCAGCATACGGCTATGATTGGGTCTTCACTAGGAGGCAATATTACCCAGTTTATCGGTTTGGAATACCAAGACCAAATTGGTTGCTTGGGCGTCTTTTCATCTGCCAACTGGCTCCATCAAGAAGCCTTTAATCGCTACATCGAGCGCCAGAAACTATCGCCTGACCAGCGTATCTTTATCTATGTTGGAACTGAAGAAGCAGATGATACGGACAAGACCCTGATGGCTGGTAATATCAAACAAGCCTATATCGATTCGTCTCTTCGGTATTACCATGATTTGATAGCAGGTGGGGTACACTTAGATAATCTTGTCTTGAAAGTTCAATCTGGTGCCATCCATAGTGAAATCCCTTGGTCGGAGAATTTACCAGACTGTCTGAGATTTTTTGCAGAGAAATGGTAAGTTAAGAAAGGAGAAAGCCAATGCATATTGAAAACCTCAGCCACTGGAGTGGTCACCTCAACCGTGAAATGTACCTTAACCGTTATGGACATGCTGGGATTCCAGTTGTGGTCTTTGCTTCATCAGGTGGTAGTCACAACGAATACTATGATTTTGGCATGATTGATGCCTGTGCTTCCTTTATCGAGGAAGGCCGTGTCCAGTTCTTTACCCTATCCAGTGTAGATAGTGAGAGCTGGTTGGCCACTTGGAAAAAAGGTCACGATCAAGCAGAGATGCACCGTGCCTACGAACGCTATGTGATTGAGGAGGCTATTCCTTTTATCAAGCATAAGACAGGTTGGTTTGATGGTATGATGACGACAGGTTGCTCGATGGGCGCCTACCATGCTGTCAATTTTTTCCTCCAGCATCCAGATGTCTTTACCAAAGTGATTGCTCTTAGTGGTGTTTACGATGCACGTTTCTTTGTCGGCGATTACTACAATGACGATGCTATTTACCAAAACTCGCCAGTAGATTATATCTGGAACCAGAACGACGGCTGGTTTATTGATCGTTATCGTCAGGCAGAGATTGTGCTGTGTACGGGTCTTGGTGCATGGGAACAAGACGGTCTACCATCTTTCTACAAGCTCAAAGAAGCCTTTGACCAGAAACAAATTCCAGCCTGGTTTGCTGAATGGGGACACGATGTCGCCCATGACTGGGAATGGTGGCGCAAACAAATGCCTTATTTCCTTGGAAATCTCTATTTATAAAAGGAGTTATCTATGAATTACCTTGTTATTTCTCCCTACTATCCACAAAACTTTCAACAGTTTACCATAGAACTAGCCAATAAAGGCATCACAGTCTTGGGAATTGGTCAAGAACCATACGAGCAATTGGATGAACCTTTACGCAATAGCCTGACCGAGTATTTCCGCGTAGATAATCTTGAGAACATAGACGAAGTCAAACGTGCTGTAGCCTTTCTTTTCTATAAACATGGCCCAATTGACCGCATTGAGTCTCATAATGAATACTGGCTTGAGTTGGATGCAACACTCAGAGAACAATTCAATGTCTTTGGTGCCAAACCAGAGGATCTCAAAAAGACGAAATTTAAGTCTGAAATGAAGAAGCTTTTCAAAAAAGCAGGTGTCCCTGTGGTCCCTGGAGCTGTTATCAAGACGGAAGCAGATGTTGATCAAGCAGTGAACGAAATCGGTCTTCCAATGATTGCCAAACCTGATAATGGAGTGGGAGCAGCCGCAACCTTTAAGCTTGAAACAGAAGACGATATCAATCACTTCAAGACTGAGTGGGATCATTCAACTGTTTATTTCTTTGAGAAATTTGTCACCTCTAGCGAAATTTGCACTTTTGATGGTCTAGTGGACAAGGATGGAAAGATTGTCTTTTCAACAACTTTTGACTACGCCTATACACCGCTTGATCTCATGATTTACAAGATGGACAATTCTTATTACGTTCTCAAGGATATGGATCCTAAATTACGTAAATATGGTGAGGCAATTGTCAAAGAATTTGGTATGAAAGAACGGTTCTTCCATATTGAGTTCTTCCGTGAAGGGGGCGACTACATTGCCATTGAGTACAATAACCGTCCTGCAGGTGGTTTTACCATTGATGTTTATAACTTTGCTCATTCCTTGGATCTCTACCGAGGCTATGCGGCGATTGTCGCAGGAGAAGAGTTCCCAGTGTCAGAGTTTGAACCTCAGTATTGTTTGGCTACTTCTCGCCGTTCCAATGCCCACTATGTTTATTCAGAAGAGGATTTGCTTGCCAAATACAGTCAGCAGTTCAAGGTTAAAAAAATCATGCCAGCGGCCTTCGCAGAACTTCAAGGAGATTACCTTTATATGCTGACGACTCCGAGTCGACAAGAAATGGAGCAGATGATTGCAGATTTCGGACAACGTCAAGAATAAGAACTCTCGGATTAAGGAAATGCACCTCCTTAATCCTTTTGTTTTTTATAAGAAATAAAATCGCTTTCTTATATATTCTTTTAGAAAACCTGTTGCTAAAAGATATAAAAATTGATAGAATAAGGATTGTCTAAAAAATTTTAAGGAGAATCTATCAAATGGATTTCACATGGGCAATTAAATATGCCACTGAATTTTTGGGAACTGCTATTTTGATCATTCTTGGAAATGGTGCAGTTGCCAACGTTGAACTTAAAGGTACGAAAGGTCACCAAAGTGGCTGGATCGTTATCGCTGTTGGTTATGGTATGGGGGTTATGATCCCAGCGTTAATGTTTGGTAACGTATCTGGAAACCACATTAACCCAGCCTTCACTCTTGGACTTGCAATCAGCGGTCTTTTCCCTTGGGCACAAGTTGCACCTTATATCATCGCACAAGTTTTGGGTGCTATCTTTGGTCAAGCCTTGGTTGTGGCAACACACCGCCCATACTACTTGAAAACTGAAAATCCAAACAACATTTTGGGTACTTTCTCAACAATTTCAAGTTTGGATAATGGTACAAAAGAATCACGTTTTGCAGCAACTGTTAATGGTTTTGTAAATGAGTTTGTTGGATCATTTGTTCTTTTCTTTGCAGCCCTTGGAATGACTAAAAACTTCTTTGGTTCTGAAGTGCTTCAATACATGAAACAAATGGCTAGTCAAGCAGGTCAAAATGTTGACTTTTCTGATTTAGCAATCAAAGCCCAAGTAGCACCACATACTGCTTCAGGACTTTCAGTAGCTCACTTAGCACTTGGATTCCTTGTTATGGCCTTGGTAACATCACTTGGTGGACCTACAGGACCTGCCTTGAACCCAGCCCGTGACTTGGGGCCACGTCTCCTTCATGCTTTCCTTCCAAAATCAGTTCTTGGTGAGCACAAAGGCGATTCAAAATGGTGGTACTCTTGGGTACCAGTAGTAGCACCGATTGCAGCAGCAATTGCGGCAGTAGCTATCTTCAAATTCCTTTACCTATAAGAAATTGAAACCGGGGAAATCCTCGGTTTTTTAGATGAAATTTTACGAAAAAAAGGTAAATCTGAGCATAATTTCTTGTAAAAAATTCTAAAATCCTTTAAAATAAAAGAGTTGGAGGAGTTTATGAATGTAAATCAGATTGTACGGATTATTCCTACTTTAAAAGTTAATAATAGAAAATTAAATGAAACATTTTATATAGAAACCCTTGGCATGAAGGCCTTGTTAGAAGAGTCAGCCTTTCTGTCACTAGGTGATCAAACAGGTCTAGAAAAGCTGGTTTTAGAAGAAGCTCCCAGTATGCGTACTCGTAAGGTAGAGGGAAGAAAAAAACTAGCTAGATTGATTGTCAAAGTGGAAAATCCCTTAGAAATTGAAGGACTCTTATCTAAAACAGATTCGATTCATCAATTATATAAAGGTCAAAACGGCTACGCTTTTGAAATTTACTCTCCAGAAGATGATTTGGTTTTGATTCATGCGGAAGATGACAGAGAAAATCTAGTAGAAGTAGGAGAAAAATCTGAGTTTCAAACAGATCTGGAGTCAATTTCTTTAAGTAAATTTGAGATTTCTATGGAATTACACCTCCCAACGGATGTAGATAGTGTCTTGGAACTATCTGAAATTGGGGAATCCCTTGATTTTATTCCAGCTCAGGGGCAGGATTTGACTGTGGACAATACGATTACTTGGGACTTATCTATGCTCAAGTTCTTGGTCAATGAACTAGATATAGCAAGTCTTCGTAAGAAGTTTGAGTCTACTGAATATTTTATTCCTAAGTCTGAAAAATTCTTCCTTGGTAAAGATAGAAATAATGTTGAATTGTGGTTTGAAGAAGTATGAAGTGGACCAAGATTATTAAAAAAATAGAAGACCAAATCGAGGCAGGGATCTATCCCGGAGCCTCTTTTGCGTATTTTAAGGACAATCAATGGACGGAGTTCTATTTAGGCCAGAGTGACCCAGAGCATGGCTTGCAGACTGAAGCAGGACTTGTTTATGACCTAGCTAGTGTCAGCAAGGTTGTTGGGGTTGGCACAGTTTTGACCTTCTTGTGGGATAAAGGTCAATTAGATATTGATAGACCGGTAACAGATTTTTTACCTGAAAGTGATTATCCAGACATCACTATTCGTCAGCTCTTAACCCACTCTACAGATCTTGATCCTTTTATTCCCAATAGGGATCTTTTAGCAGCCTCAGAATTAAAGGACGCGATGTTTCATCTCAACAGACGAAGTCAGTCAGCCTTTCTTTATTCGGATGTCCATTTTTTGCTGTTAGGTTTTATCTTGGAAAGAATCTTTAATCAAGACTTGGATGTGATTTTACAAGAACAAGTGTGGAATCCTTGGAGAATGACGGAAACCCAGTTTGGTCCTGTTGAACTTGCTGTTCCAACAGTTAGAGGTGTAGAGGCAGGTCTGGTACATGATCCCAAGGCTCGCCTCCTAGGCAGACATGCTGGTAGTGCTGGTTTGTTTTCGACTGTAAAGGATTTACAAATTTTTTTAGAACACTATTTAGCAGATGATTTTGCAAGAGATTTGAGTCAAAATTTTTCTACTTTGGATGACAAGGAACGTTCTTTAGCATGGAATTTGGAAGGAGATTGGCTAGACCATACGGGCTATACAGGTACCTTTATCATGTGGAATCGTCAGAAGCAAGAAGCGGTCATTTTCCTATCGAATCGTACCTATGAAAAGGATGAGAGAGCTCAATGGATTATTGACCGCAATCAAGTGATGGACTTGATTCGCAAAGAAGAGTAAGGAGAGACATGTCAAACAGTTTAAAAGGGACTCTATTAACAGTTGTGGCTGGGATTGCTTGGGGCTTGTCAGGAACGAGTGGCCAATACCTGATGGCACATGGAATTTCGTCTCTGGTTTTAACTAACTTACGACTTTTAATCGCCGGTGGGATTCTCATGGTCTTGGCTTATGCTACTGCAAAGGATAGAATGCTGGCCTTTTTAAAGGATAGAAAGAGTTTGCTGTCTCTTCTTATTTTTGCTCTAATTGGTCTCTTCCTCAACCAATTCGCCTATCTAACTGCTATTCAGGAAACCAATGCAGGAACCGCGACGGTGCTTCAGTATGTTTGTCCTGTCGGGATTTTGATTTATAGCTGTATCAAGGATAAGGTGGCACCGACACTGGGAGAGATAGTTTCTATCATATTAGCCATCGGAGGGACCTTCCTGATTGCAACTCATGGGCAGTTGGACCAGTTATCCATGACACCTGCAGGCCTGTTATGGGGTCTCTTTTCTGCTCTGACTTACGCCCTGTATATCATTTTGCCCATATCCTTGATTAAGAAGTGGGGGAGCAGTTTGGTCATTGGTGTGGGAATGGTCATAGCTGGTTTGGTCGCCCTTCCTTTTACAGGGGTTCTAGAGGCTACTATCCCAACTAGTCTTGATTTTCTCCTCGCTTTTGCGGGAATTATCCTTATCGGGACTGTCTTTGCCTATACAGCTTTCCTTAAAGGAGCCAGTCTGATAGGACCGGTCAAGTCAAGCTTGTTGGCTTCAATTGAACCAATCTCGGCAGTTTTCTTTGCTTTCCTAATTATGAATGAACAATTTTATCCCATTGATTTTCTTGGTATGGCAATGATATTAATTGCAGTAACTCTGATTTCGTTGAAAGATTTACTTTTAGAAAAATAAAAAGACTCTTTGTCCGTGACAGAGAGTTTTTGCCTAGTAATCTAATTATTTTCAAGATAAAATTCAAAGCGTTCGCCTACATACTGACTTTTTACGTATTCAAATGCAGTACCATCTTCTAGGTAGGAAACCTGAGTCAAACCAAGAATAGCATGTCCTTTTTCAACTTCCAAATAGTGGGCAATCTTTTCTTTAGCAAGGCGAGCATAGATGGTCTGTTGAGATTTGCCTATACGGTAGCCGTGTTTTTGCAAGGTTTGGAAGAAATGACTGGTGATTTCTTCTTTTTTAAAGTCTTTAATGAATTTTTCAGGAATAGAAGCAACTTCATAAACTAGAGGAACTTGGTCGGCATAGCGAACCCGCTCCATTCGGATAATATTTTCGGTAGGAGAAATTCCTAGTTTAGCAACTTCCTGCTCATTGGGAATGGTTTTTCTGTAGGAAATGAGCTGGCTAGAGGGAACTTTACCTTGGGACTTAACAATTTCAGTAAAACTGGTTGTCCCTCGCATCTTTTCTTGTACTCGAGTACTAGACACAAAGGTGCCACTTCCAACTCTGCGCTCCAGAACACCTTCTTCGACCAAGAGGGAAATTGCTTGGCGGAGAGTCATGCGACTAACCGCAAACTGCTCTGCTAAATCTCGTTCACTGGGAAGCCTCTCGCCAATGGCCCAACGATGTTCGTCAATATCTTTTTTTATCTGATCATGGATTTTCATATAAGCGGGTAGCATATTTTTCACTTCATTTCTATCTTTTCTCTATTGTACCCCAATAAACTAGAAAAAGTCAAACTTCGCCTTGTTTAGTTGGTAATTCGCCCTTATTTGTGATAGAATATTGAAAAAAGATATTTCTTTTGAGAAAGGAAAAAGATGAGCAACATTTCAACTGATTTGAAAGATGTCGAAAAAATCATCGTATTGGACTATGGTAGCCAATACAACCAGCTGATTTCACGCCGTATCCGTGAGATTGGTGTTTTTTCAGAACTAAAAAGCCATAAAATTTCAGCTGCTGAAGTTCGTGAAATCAATCCTGTAGGAATTATCCTTTCAGGCGGACCAAACTCTGTATACGAAGATGGTTCATTTGATATTGACCCAGAAATCTTCGAACTTGGAATTCCTATTTTGGGAATTTGTTATGGTATGCAGTTATTAACTCATAAACTTGGAGGAAAAGTTGTTCCTGCAGGTGATGCTGGAAATCGTGAATACGGTCAATCAACTCTTACTCACACACCATCAGCTCTTTTTGAATCAACACCAGACGAGCAGACTGTTTTGATGAGCCATGGTGATGCGGTTACTGAAATTCCTGCTGACTTTGTTCGTACAGGTACATCTGCTGACTGCCCATACGCAGCCATTGAAAACCCAGATAAACACATTTATGGTATCCAATTCCACCCAGAAGTTCGTCATTCTGTATACGGAAATGATATCCTTCGTAACTTTGCCCTTAACATCTGTAAAGCTAAAGGCGACTGGTCAATGGATAACTTCATTGATATGCAGATTCAAAAAATCCGTGAAACCGTCGGTGATAAACGTGTCCTTCTTGGCCTTTCAGGTGGGGTTGACTCATCTGTCGTTGGAGTTCTTCTCCAAAAGGCTATTGGCGATCAATTGATCTGTATCTTCGTAGACCACGGTCTTCTTCGTAAAGGAGAAGCTGACCAAGTTATGGACATGCTTGGTGGTAAGTTTGGTTTGAATATCGTCAAAGCAGACGCTGCTAAACGTTTCCTTGACAAACTTGCTGGCGTTTCTGACCCAGAACAAAAACGTAAAATCATCGGTAACGAATTTGTGTATGTCTTTGATGACGAAGCAAGTAAGCTCAAAGATGTGAAATTCCTTGCTCAAGGTACCTTATACACAGACGTTATCGAATCTGGTACAGATACAGCTCAAACTATCAAGTCACACCACAACGTGGGTGGTCTTCCAGAAGACATGCAATTTGAACTGATTGAACCACTCAACACTCTTTACAAGGATGAAGTTCGTGCCCTTGGTACAGAGCTTGGTATGCCAGACCATATCGTATGGCGCCAACCATTCCCAGGACCAGGACTTGCGATCCGTGTCATGGGTGAAATAACTGAAGAAAAACTTGAAACAGTTCGCGAATCAGACGCTATCCTCCGTGAAGAAATTGCCAAAGCAGGTCTTGACCGCGATATCTGGCAATACTTCACAGTGAACACAGGCGTTCGTTCAGTTGGTGTTATGGGTGACGGTCGTACTTATGACTATACGATTGCAATCCGTGCGATCACTTCTATCGATGGTATGACAGCTGACTTTGCAAAGATTCCTTGGGAAGTTCTTCAAAAGATTTCTGTACGTATCGTAAACGAAGTGGACCACGTTAACCGTATCGTCTACGATATTACAAGTAAACCACCTGCAACCGTTGAGTGGGAGTAGTCATTTAAGGACTAGCTTATTTCATGTAGTTTAATTAGCCAGTATCTTTGGATACTGGTTTTTACTTTATCTGACTTTTTGATTACTTGTTAAAACTGAGTTAATTTTCGACAGTTTATCAGTCATTATGCAAAGCATATACTCGATGAAAATCAAAGAGCAAACTAGAAAGCTAGACGTAGGTTTCTCAAAACAGTATTTTGAGGTTGTAGATAAGACTGACAAAGTCAGTCACATATACAATCCAAGGCGAAACTGACGTGGTTTGAAGAGATTTTCGAAGAGTATTAAAAGATTAGAATTGTCAAAACAATCTGTCTAGGCTTGATTTTATCACTTATTTACTATAAAATGAGAAAGAAAAACGTCAAACTTTTATATTGCAAATAGGAGAAAACATGACAAAAACATTAAAACGTCCTGAGGTTTTATCACCTGCAGGGACTTTAGAGAAGCTAAAAGTAGCTGTTCAGTATGGAGCAGATGCTGTCTTTATCGGTGGTCAGGCCTATGGTCTTCGTAGCCGTGCCGGAAACTTTACTTTCGAACAGATGGAAGAAGGTGTCCAGTTTGCGGCTAAGTATGGTGCTAAGGTTTATGTGGCTGCCAACATGGTTATGCACGAAGGAAATGAAGCTGGTGCTGGTGAGTGGTTCCGTAAACTACGTGATATCGGCATTGCGGCAGTTATCGTGTCTGATCCAGCCTTGATTATGATTGCGGCTACAGAAGCACCAGGTCTTGAAATCCACCTCTCTACCCAAGCAAGTGCCACAAACTATGAAACTCTTGAGTTTTGGAAGGAACTGGGCTTAACTCGTGTCGTTTTGGCGCGTGAGGTTTCAATGGAAGAATTGGCAGAAATCCGCAAACGTACAGATGTTGAGATTGAAGCCTTTGTCCACGGAGCCATGTGTATTTCTTACTCTGGTCGTTGTACTCTTTCAAACCATATGAGTATGCGTGATGCTAACCGTGGCGGTTGCTCTCAGTCTTGCCGTTGGAAGTATGATCTTTACGATATGCCATTTGGGAAAGAACGCAAGAGTTTGAAAGGGGAAATCCCAGAAGAATTTTCAATGTCAGCTGTTGACATGTCCATGATTGACCATATCCCAGATATGATTGAAAATGGTGTGGACAGTCTAAAAATCGAAGGACGTATGAAGTCTATTCACTACGTATCAACAGTAACCAACTGCTACAAGGCAGCTGTTGATGCTTATCTAGAAAGTCCAGAAAAATTTGAAGCTATCAAGCAAGACTTGATTGATGAAATGTGGAAGGTTGCCCAACGTGAATTGGCAACAGGTTTCTACTACGGTACACCATCTGAAAATGAACAGTTATTTGGTGCTCGTCGTAAAATTCCTGAGTATAAGTTTGTCGCTGAAGTGGTTTCTTATGATGATGCGACGCAAACAGCGACCATTCGCCAACGGAACGTCATTAATGAAGGCGACCAAGTTGAGTTTTATGGCCCAGGTTTCCGTCATTTTGAAACGTATATCGAAGATTTACATGATGCCAAAGGCAATAAAATTGACCGCGCTCCAAATCCAATGGAACTCTTGACAATCAAAGTCCCACAACCTGTTCAAGCTGGAGATATGGTTCGAGCTCTCAAAGAAGGACTCATCAATCTTTATAAAGAAGATGGCACCAGCGTCACAGTTCGTGCTTAATAAGCATGTAGGAGACGAAAGCTTTCTAGTTGCTTTCCCTTTAATCCTACTTATTAAAAGAACATTAGGTTAAAGAAAATATATTAATTTCCATCCGAGATTTCATCTCGGATTTTTTCATTATTTTTCAGAAAGATCTAGATAATGGAGGGATTTATTACAAGTTTTTTCCAAATTTTTCTATATAATAAGCTAAAAAATAGTAAAAATGTAAATAATTTTCATTAAACGCTTTCAACGTAAGTAAAAAGTTGACAAATTCAATTTTTAGGACTAAACTAAGTAAGTAAATTTTAATTAAAAGGAGAATTCGTCATGAATTTAACATTTTTCGGTCTATGTCTTGCCTGTATGGGTGTATCTCTTGGTGAAGGTATGTTGATGAACGGTTTGTTGAAATCAGTTGCTCGCCAACCAGATATCATCTCAGAACTACGTAGTTTGATGATCCTAGGGGTTGCCTTTATTGAAGGTACTTTCTTCGTTACTCTTGTCTTTTCATTTATCATCAAATAAAAGAAGTATAAATTGAAAAAGGGAGGATTTTAGATGGAAGAAAGTATTAATCCAACCATCAATATTGGTCCTGTTACCTTTAATTTAACCATAGTAGTTTTGACTTTGTTGACTGTAGCACTTATTTTTGGCTTTATTTATTGGGCAACTCGAAATATGACTTTGAGACCCACAGGAAAACAAAATGTATTAGAGTATTTATTTGATTTTGTTGTTGGATTTACAAAATCAAACCTTGGTCCAATGATAAAGGATTATTCTCTCTTTTATTTCTGTTTATTCCTATTTATGGCCATTGCAAATAATATTGGCTTAATGGCTAGAATTCAGACTACAGATGGTGTAAATCTTTGGACCTCACCAACAGCAAATTTGTCATTTGACTTGGTCTTGTCTTTTACAATTATCTTAATGACCCACGTAGAAGGAATTCGTCGTCGTGGAATCAAAAAGTATTTAAAAGCATTTGTAACACCAGGTTTTATGACACCAATGAATCTCTTGGAAGAAGTTACCAATCTCCTTTCACTTGCATTGCGGGTCTTTGGTAATATCTTTGCAGGGGAAGTGATGGCAAGTATGTTAGTCCTACTTTCTCATCAGGCCTTCTATTGGTATCCTATTGCTTTTGGAACAAATCTAATCTGGACTGCATTTTCTGTTTTTATTTCTTGTGTACAAGCATATGTATTTACATTGTTATCTTCAATGTACCTAGGAAATAAAATTAATGATGAAGAATAGAAAGGAGTAGTTTATGAATGTAACAGTAGGTGAATTACTTGGTGATTTTATACTAATCGCTGGTTCCTTTATTCTCTTGCTAGTCTTGGTTAAGAAATATGCTTGGTCAAATTTGGCTAGCATTTTCGAACAAAGAGCAGAAAAAATTGCAGCAGATATTGACGGAGCTGAACAAGCACGTCAAAAAGCAGAAGTATTGGCTCAAAAACGCGAAGATGAATTGGCTGGTAGCCGTAAAGAAGCTAAGACAATCATTGAGAATGCGAAAGAAACAGCTGAGAAAAGCAAAGCTAGTATTTTAGCAGATGCTAAGCTAGAAGCAGGACGCTTGAAAGAAAAAGCGAACCAAGAAATTGCTCAAAATAAAGCTGAAGCTTTACAAAGCGTTAAGGGTGAGGTAGCAGATTTGACAATCAGCTTGGCTGGTAAAATCATCTCACAAAACCTTGACGGTCATGCCCATAAAGAACTCATTGATCAGTATATCGATCAGCTAGGAGAAGCTTAATGGACAAGAAAACAGTAAAGGTAATTGAAAAATACAGCATGCCTTTTGTCCAATTGGTTTTAGAAAAAGGAGAAGAAGACCGTATCTTTTCAGACTTAGCTCAAATCAAGCAAGTTGCTGAAGAAACAGGTTTACCTTCTTTTTTAAAAAAAGTGGCAGTAGACGAGTCTGACAAGGAAAAAACGATTGCGTTCTTCCAAGATTCAGTGTCGACTTTATTGCAAAACTTTATTCAGGTTCTTATCTACAATCACAGAGCAAATCTTTTTTATGATATTCTTGTAGATTGCTTGAACCGACTTGAAAAAGAAACAAATCGATTTGAAGTGACGATTACGTCAGCTCATCCTTTAACTGATGAACAAAAGAGTCGCTTGCTCCCTTTGATTGAGAAAAAAATGTCTCTTAAAGTAAGGAGTGTAAAAGAACAAATCGATGAAAGTCTTATTGGTGGTTTTGTCATTTTTGCCAATCACAAGACAATTGATGTGAGTATTAAACAACAACTTAAAGTTGTTAAAGAAAATTTGAAATAGAAAGTGGTGTTCTTTTGGCAATTAACGCACAAGAAATCAGCGCTTTAATTAAGCAACAAATTGAAAATTTCAAACCCAATTTTGATGTGACTGAAACAGGTGTTGTAACCTATATCGGGGACGGTATCGCGCGTGCTCACGGCCTTGAAAATGCCATGAGTGGAGAGTTGTTGATCTTTGAAAACGGCTCTTATGGGATGGCTCAGAACTTGGAGTCAACAGACGTCGGTATTATCATCCTAGGTGACTTTACAGATATCCGTGAAGGCGATACAATCCGCCGTACAGGTAAAATCATGGAAGTCCCAGTAGGTGCAAGTCTGATTGGTCGTGTTGTGGACCCACTTGGTCGTCCAGTTGACGGTCTTGGAGAAATCCACACTGATAAAACTCGTCCAGTAGAAGCACCAGCTCCCGGTGTTATGCAACGTAAGTCTGTATCAGAACCATTGCAAACTGGTTTGAAAGCTATTGACGCCCTTGTACCGATTGGTCGTGGTCAACGTGAGTTGATTATCGGTGACCGTCAGACAGGGAAAACAACCATTGCGATTGATACAATCTTGAACCAAAAAGGTCAAGATATGATCTGTATTTACGTAGCGATTGGACAAAAAGAATCAACAGTTCGTACGCAAGTAGAAACACTACGTCAGTACGGTGCCTTGGACTACACAATCGTTGTGACAGCCTCTGCTTCACAACCATCTCCATTGCTCTTCCTAGCTCCTTATGCTGGGGTTGCCATGGCAGAAGAATTTATGTACCAAGGTAAGCATGTTTTGATCGTTTATGATGATCTTTCAAAACAAGCGGTAGCTTATCGTGAACTGTCTCTCTTGCTTCGTCGTCCTCCAGGTCGTGAAGCTTTCCCAGGGGATGTTTTCTACCTTCACAGCCGTTTGCTTGAGCGCTCAGCTAAAGTTTCTGATGAACTTGGTGGTGGATCCATTACAGCCCTACCGTTTATCGAGACACAAGCAGGAGATATCTCTGCCTATATCGCAACCAACGTGATTTCAATCACTGATGGACAAATCTTCCTTGGTGATGGTCTCTTCAATGCAGGTATTCGTCCAGCCATCGATGCGGGTTCATCTGTATCTCGTGTAGGTGGTTCTGCACAAATCAAAGCCATGAAGAAGGTTGCTGGTACACTTCGTATCGACCTTGCTTCATACCGTGAGTTGGAAGCCTTCACTAAGTTTGGTTCTGACTTGGACGCAGCAACACAGGCTAAGTTGAACCGTGGACGTCGTACAGTTGAAGTCTTGAAACAACCTGTTCACAAACCATTGCCTGTTGAGAAACAAGTAACCATTCTCTATGCTTTGACACATGGTTTCTTGGATACTGTTCCAGTAGATGAAATTGTTCGTTTCGAGGAAGAGTTCCATGCCTTCTTTGACGCTCAACATCCAGAGATTTTAGAAACCATTCGTGATACAAAAGACTTGCCAGAAGAAGCAGTCTTGGATGCTGCGATTACAGAGTTTCTCAATCAAACCAGCTTCCAATAAGAATAGAGGTGTCAGATGGCAGTATCTCTAAATGATATTAAAACAAAAATCGCCTCAACAAAAAATACGAGTCAAATCACTAATGCCATGCAGATGGTATCAGCTGCTAAGCTAGGTCGTTCTGAAGAAGCTGCTCGCAACTTCCAAGTTTATGCTCAGAAAGTTCGTAAACTTTTGACGGATATTCTTCATGGTAATGGAGCTGGTAGTTCAACCAATCCGATGTTGATTAGTCGTCCAGTTAAGAAGACAGGCTATATCGTCATTACTTCAGACCGCGGTTTGGTTGGAGGTTATAATTCCTCTATTCTGAAAGCTGTTATGGAGCTGAAAGAAGAATACCATCCAGACGGTAAAGGTTTTGAAATAATCTGTATTGGTGGAATGGGAGCTGATTTCTTTAAAGCTCGTGGTATTCAACCACTTTATGAACTACGTGGCTTGGCAGATCAACCAAGCTTTGATGAAGTTCGTAAGATTATTTCAAAAACTGTTGAAATGTACCAAAATGAACTTTTTGATGAACTCTATGTCTGCTATAACCACCATGTCAATACGCTAACCAGTCAAATGCGTGTGGAACAAATGCTTCCGATTGTTGACTTGGATCCAAATGAAGCAGACGACAGTTACAGCTTGACCTTTGAATTGGAAACTAGTCGAGAAGAAATTTTGGAGCAGTTGTTGCCTCAGTTTGCAGAAAGTATGATTTACGGTGCTATTATCGATGCTAAGACAGCTGAAAATGCTGCCGGTATGACCGCCATGCAAACAGCGACAGATAATGCTAAGAAAGTCATTAATGATTTGACAATTCAGTATAACCGTGCCAGACAGGCGGCGATTACACAAGAAATTACAGAAATCGTAGCAGGAGCTAGTGCCTTAGAATAGGCTCTAGTCCAGCTCGTATGAAAATGAACTTATACTCAATGAAAATCAAAGAGCAAACTAGGAAGCTAGCCGCAGGCTGTACTTGAGTACGGTAAGGCGACGCTGACGTGGTTTGAATTTGATTTGCGAAGAGTATTAGGACCTAGTTGAGCTAGGAACCGACAGTATCTTATATAGAATAGGAGAAGGAGATGAGTTCAGGTAAAATTGCTCAGGTTATCGGTCCCGTTGTAGACGTCTTGTTTGCAACAGGGGAAAAGCTTCCTGAGATTAACAATGCACTTGTCGTCTACAAAAATGACGAAAGAAAAACAAAAATCGTCCTTGAAGTAGCCTTGGAGTTGGGAGATGGTATGGTTCGTACTATCGCCATGGAATCAACAGATGGTTTGACTCGTGGAATGGAAGTATTGGACACAGGTCGTCCAATCTCTGTACCAGTAGGTAAAGAAACTTTGGGACGTGTCTTCAATGTTTTGGGAGATACCATTGACTTGGAAGCTCCTTTTACAGAAGATGCAGAGCGTCAGCCAATTCATAAAAAAGCTCCAACTTTTGATGAGTTGTCTACCTCTTCTGAAATCCTTGAAACAGGGATTAAGGTTATCGACCTTCTTGCCCCTTACCTTAAAGGTGGTAAGGTTGGACTTTTCGGTGGTGCCGGAGTTGGTAAAACCGTCTTAATCCAAGAATTGATTCACAACATTGCCCAAGAACACGGTGGTATTTCAGTATTTACCGGTGTTGGGGAACGTACTCGTGAGGGTAATGACCTTTACTGGGAAATGAAAGAATCAGGCGTTATCGAGAAGACAGCCATGGTATTTGGTCAGATGAATGAGCCACCAGGAGCACGTATGCGTGTTGCTCTTACTGGTTTGACAATTGCTGAATATTTCCGTGATGTGGAAGGCCAAGACGTGCTTCTCTTTATCGATAATATCTTCCGTTTCACTCAGGCTGGTTCAGAAGTATCTGCCCTTTTGGGTCGTATGCCATCAGCCGTTGGTTACCAACCAACACTTGCTACGGAAATGGGTCAATTGCAAGAGCGTATTACATCAACTAAAAAGGGTTCTGTAACCTCTATCCAGGCTATCTATGTGCCAGCGGATGACTATACTGACCCAGCGCCAGCAACAGCCTTCGCTCACTTGGATTCAACAACCAACTTGGAACGTAAGTTGGTACAATTGGGTATCTACCCAGCCGTTGACCCACTTGCTTCAAGCTCACGTGCCTTGGCACCTGAAATCGTTGGAGAAGAGCACTATGCAGTTGCTGCTGAAGTAAAACGTGTTCTTCAACGTTACCATGAATTGCAAGATATCATTGCTATCCTTGGTATGGATGAGCTTTCTGATGAAGAAAAGACCTTGGTTGCTCGTGCTCGTCGTATCCAGTTCTTCTTGTCACAAAACTTCAACGTTGCGGAACAATTTACTGGCCAGCCAGGTTCTTATGTTCCAGTTGCTGAAACTGTTCGTGGCTTTAAGGAAATCCTTGATGGTAAACACGATCACTTGCCAGAAGATGCCTTCCGTGGGGTTGGTTCTATCGAAGATGTGATTGCGAAAGCTGAAAAAATGGGATTTTAAGAGGTGATCTATGGCTCAGTTAACTGTCCAGATCGTGACACCAGATGGTCTCGTCTATGATCACCATGCCAGCTTTGTATCAGTTCGAACTCTGGATGGTGAGATGGGAATCTTGCCACGACATGAAAATATGATTGCAGTTTTAGCAGTTGATGAGGTTAAGGTTAAACGTGTAGATAATGAAAATCACGTGAACTGGATTGCAGTGAACGGAGGTGTTATCGAAGTTGCTAATGGTGTTATCACAATCGTTGCTGACTCTGCAGAACGTGCTCGTGATATCGACGTTAGTCGCGCAGAACGTGCCAAACTTCGAGCAGAGCGTGAAATTGAAGAAGCACAAGACAAACACTTGATTGACCAAGAACGTCGTGCGAAGATTGCACTGCAACGTGCCATTAACCGTATTAATGTCGGAAATAGACTATAAGAAAAAAATGAACTTGAGTTACCAAGTTCATTTTTTATGTTTTCTTAAGGGGCAAAACTGATGCAGACTGCTTCTGGGACATGGAAGTCATTAGAAAGTTCTGCTAGACGTCCAGTTTCAGAATTGCGTTTAAAGACAGTTGCATTGTCAGAGTCCTGATGGACAGCAATGACAAATTCTTGATCCGGTGTCAAATCAAAATCACGTGGAGTCTGACCATGTGTCGGAACGATTTCTAACAACTCTAAGCTACCGTCCGCAAGAATTGTATATACTGCGATAGAATCATGACCACGGTTAGAGGCGTAGAGGTATTTACCATCTTTAGAGAGACGAATAGCAGCAGTACCATTAAAGCCTTCATAACCGTCTGGTAGAGTTGAAATGACTTGCATGCGTTCAAATTCGCCAACACCATCGTAGATTAGAACTTCGATAGTGCTATTGAGTTCACAAATGAGATAAGCGATTTTATAATGGTTATGGAAAATAATATGGCGTGAGCCTGCTCCTGGCTGGCTATGATAGGTATAGAGCTTAGATAATTTTCCTTCTGAATCAAGATCGTAAGTAATTACTTGGTCAGTACCCAAGTCGCAGGTCACTAGATAGTGGTCAGGTGTTAAATCTGTATAGTGAACATGTGGAGAAGCTTGATTTTCATGTGGACCTTGGCCACTGTGTTGATCAACATCACTAAGTAGAAGACAACCATCTTCCTGACGTTTATAAACAAGGACCTGTCCCTTGTGATAGTTTGCTGCGTACACCAAATCACGCTCTTCATCAACGGCAACATAACAGTGGGGGGCTCCCTCTTCAACGACGTGATTTAATAAGGTACCATTAGTTTGATAGGCTGCAATTCCACCCTTATCGTCTTGACTACCAACAGTGTATAAATGTTGATGCTGGTCAAAGGCAAGGTAGGTTGGACTTGGCTCAGTAGCAAAAAGTTCTAGATTTGAAAGCTGACCAGTTTCTGTATCAAAGTCTGCCTTATAAATCCCTTGGGAAGTACGACGTGTATAAGTTCCAAAATAAACAGTTTCTTTCATAACTTTACCTCTATATAAAGATAAGACTATTATATCACAAAAATGGAAGTATGAAGAAATCAAGATTAGCAAGAGCTTTACCTAATTCTTTTGATGATAATATTAGAAATGTTTTCATTGATTTACTTAATAAAAGTGCTATAATAATCTTATACAAATTGCAAAGGAGTTTGTTTATGAAAAAACGTGTTTTCTTAGCAGCAGGAGTTGCTGTACTCTCGGCAGCAGTGCTAGTAGCGTGTTCATCTGGTAATGGTAATAAAGAAGCAACTAAACCAGCAACTAAACCAGTTACTTATGCCTATGTATTCTCATTAGATCCTGTTACTTTGGATTATACAGTTTCTGGTAATGTCAGCACTAAACAGATTACAGGTAATGTTATTGATGGATTATTAGAAAATGATCAATATGGGAATCTGGTCCCATCAGTTGCAGAAGATTGGACTGTTTCCAAAGATGGTTTGACCTATACCTATAAAATCCGTCAGGGTGTCAAGTGGTATACCAATGAGGGAGAGGAGTATGGTGAAGTTAAGGCTCAGGATTTTGTAACTGGTCTTAAGCATGCAGCTGATAAGAAATCACAGGCTCTCTATTTGGTACAGGATTCTATCAAAGGATTGGATGACTATGTAAATGGGAAAACAACAGATTTCTCAACCGTAGGCGTGAAAGCAACAGATGATTATACTGTTGTTTATACTTTGAACCATCCAGAATCTTTCTGGAATTCAAAAACAACAATGGGAGTCCTTGCTCCCGTGAGTGGAGATTTTTTGGCATCTAAAGGAGATGATTTTGGTAAGGCCACTGATGTAACGAGTATACTATACAATGGGGCATATCTTCTTAAGGGGCTTACTTCGAAATCTTCTATCGAAATGACCAAAAACCAAAATTACTGGGATAAGCAAAATGTCTTTATTGATGATATCAAGTTATCATTCTTTGATGGTCAAGATGCAGACTCTCTAGGACGTGGTTTTGATGAGGGACATTATCCAGCTGCTCCACTCTTTAAAAACTCTGCCAACTATGAACGTCTAAAAGAAAAATACAAGGATAATATTGTATATGGTCAACAAAGAGGTGGCGTATTCTATATGTCTATTAATATTGATCGTGTGTCATACAATCATACTGCTAAAACAAGTGATGTAGAAAAATCCTCTACTAAGAAAGCACTTTTAAACAAAGATTTCCGTCAAGCCTTGGCATTTGCTGCAGATCGTAAAGCAGCTGTTTCTCAGGTGTTTGGGGATGAAGTGGCGCCTCGTAAATTACGTACAAGTTTCACTCCTCCAACATTTGTACAAGTTGGAGACCAATCGTTTGGTCAAGTAACTAAGATAGAATTGGATAAATTGGATAATGTCTGGAAAGATGTCAGTCTTGATGATGCGCAAGATTCACTTCATAACGTAGACAAGGCTAAAGCTAAGTTTGAATCTGCTAAGAAAACTCTTCAAGCTGATGGAGTACAGTTCCCAATTCATTTAGATCTTCCAGTTTCATCTACTCAGACAGATTTTATCCATCAAGCTCAGTCTTATAAACAATCCATTGAAGAAGCCTTGGGCTCTGAAAATGTAGTTGTTGACATTCAACAGGTTTCTGATGATGAATTGGGAAACATGACTGTTCTAGCAACATCAAATAATAATGTTGATTGGGACATTAATGTTAATAGTGGTTGGAGTCCGGATTATGAAGATCCATCAACTTATCTAGATGTATTTGATCCAACTTCAGGTCCAAGTCTCCTCGGCTCTCTTGGTGTAGCACCAGGAACAGACAATCAAGCCATTAAAACAGTTGGATTGGATAAATACAAAGCATTGATTGATGATGCAAATAGTGAAAAAACAGATCTGCAAAAACGTTATTCTAAATATGCTAAGGCGCAAGCTTGGTTAACAGATAGTGCTCTAGTTATTCCTGTACACTCAGACGGTGCCCAAATGTTAGTAACGAAGAAAGTACTAGGTAGTGGTGCTGATGGTTGGATTGGTGACAAAACAGGAGATAACAGTTATAAATATCTTAAACTCCAAGATAAAATTGTCACTTCCAAAGAAATGGATGAGTTCCGCAAGAAATTTGCTGATGAAAAAGGCAAATCCAATGCTGATTATCAGAAGAACTTAGACCGTCATATTCAAGACTAATCAAATCTCCTCTTTTGAGGGGATTTTTTATGTTGCTGTCTCCATGTAAGCACTTTAAAAAAGAGTTATTTTGATTTAAAAATGGTATAATGAGAGAACAATAGAAAGGAAGTATTTATGGAGCAAAAAGAGAAACATTTTAGCCTATCTTGGTTTTTCAAGTGGTTTTTGGATAACAAGGCAATAACTGTATTTTTGGTAACCTTATTATTGGGACTGAATCTTTTTATTTTAAGTAAGATTAGTTTCTTATTTTCACCTTTTTTAGACTTTTTGGCAGTCGTGATGTTGCCAGTCATTCTATCTGGTTTACTATATTATTTATTGAATCCTATAGTTGATTGGATGGAGAAACACAAAATCAATCGTGTTATAGCGATTAGTATTGTCTTTGTCATCATCGCTCTCTTTATCATTTGGGGCTTGGCAGTAGCCATTCCAAATCTGCAACGTCAGGTTTTAAGTTTTGCAAGGAATGTTCCAGTCTACCTTGAAGATGCTGATCGAGTTATTGATGATTTGGTCACCAAGCGTTTACCAGATGATTTCAGACCTCAGTTAGAACAAGTTTTGACAAACTTCTCAAGTCAGGCTACAGTTTGGGCAAGTAAGGTTTCATCTCAGGCAGTCAACTGGGTGAGTGCATTTATTAGCGGGGCTTCTCAAGTGATTGTTGCCTTGATTATCGTTCCGTTCATGCTCTTTTATCTCTTACGTGATGGGAAAGGCCTGCGTCACTATTTGACCCAATTCATGCCAACGAAATTGAAAGAACCTGTTGGACAGGTTTTGTCAGATGTGAACCAGCAGTTGTCCAATTATGTTAGAGGGCAAGTAACAGTGGCTATTATTGTAGCGGTAATGTTTATGATTTTCTTCAAGATTATTGGTCTACGCTATGCAGTTACGTTGGGGGTTACTGCTGGTATTTTAAATCTGGTTCCTTATTTAGGCAGCTTCTTAGCCATGCTTCCTGCCCTAGTATTGGGCTTGATTGCTGGGCCAGTCATGCTTTTGAAAGTAGTAATTGTCTTTATCGTAGAACAAACTATTGAAGGTCGTTTTGTCTCTCCATTGATTTTGGGAAGTCAATTAAACATCCATCCCATTAATGTTCTCTTTGTTTTGTTAACTTCAGGATCCATGTTTGGTATCTGGGGAGTCTTGCTCGGTATTCCAGTTTATGCCTCTGCTAAGGTTGTCATTTCAGCGATTTTTGAATGGTATAAGGTAGTCAGTGGCCTATATGAACTAGAAGGAGAGGAAGCTAAGAGTGAACAATAGTCAACAGATGTTACAGGCTTTGGAGGAGCAAGATTTAACCAAGGCTGAGCACTATTTCGTCAAAGCTTTAGAAAATGATCCAAGTGACCTTCTGTATGAGTTAGCCACTTATTTAGAAGGGATTGGTTTTTATCCTCAGGCCAAGGAAATTTACCTGAAAATTGTAGAGGATTTTCCAGAGGTTAATCTTAATCTAGCGGCTATTGCTAGCGAGGATGGTCAAATTGAAGAAGCCTTTGCCTATCTTGAAGAAATCCAAGCTGACAGTGACTGGTATGTGTCGGCTTTGGCTCTGAAGGCAGACATTTACCAGATGGAAGGTTTGACAGATGTGGCGCGTGAGAAATTGTTAGAAGCATTGACTTACTCAGAAGATCCTCTCTTGATATTGGGATTAGCAGAGTTGGATAGTGAGTTGGAAAATTACCAAGAAGCTATTCAAGGCTATGCCCAGTTAGATAATCGTACTATTTATGAGCAAACGGGCATTTCTACCTATCAACGAATTGGCTTTGCCTATGCCCAGTTGGGGAAATTTGAAACAGCTACAGAGTTTTTAGAAAAAGCCCTGGAGTTAGAATACGATGACCTAACAGCTTTTGAGTTGGCCAGTCTTTACTTTGATCAAGAAGAATATCAAAAAGCTGTTCTATACTTTAAGCAACTTGATACCATTTCACCTGATTTTGAAGGCTATGAGTATGGTTACAGTCAGGCCTTACATAAGGAACATCAAGTTCAAGAAGCCCTGCGTATCGCTAAGCAAGGCTTAGAGAAAAATCCCTTTGAAACTCGCCTCTTGCTAGCTGCTTCACAATTTTCTTATGAATTGCATGATGCTAGTGGAGCAGAGAACTACCTCCTTACTGCTAAAGAAGATGCTGAGGATACGGAAGAAATCTTACTCCGTCTAGCAACTATTTATCTGGAGCAGGAGCGTTATGAAGATATTCTAGACTTGCAAAGTGAGGAGCCAGAAAATCTTTTGACCAAGTGGATGATTGCTCGTTCCTATCAAGAAATGGACGATTTGGATACTGCCTACGAGCATTACCAAGAATTAGTAGGAGATTTGAAGGACAATCCAGAGTTTCTGGAACACTATATCTATCTCTTGCGTGAATTGGGCTACTTTGAGGAAGCAAAAGTCAATGCTCAAACTTACTTAAAACTAGTTCCAGATGATGTGCAAATGCAAGAACTATTTGAGAGATTGTAAGAATATATTTTTAAAAACTGTATCTAATCATTTTTGATAGATATAGTTTTTCTTTTTTAAAAAGAATTTTTTTACAAAAATTCTTGGTTATTTTGTTTATTTATGCTATAATAGGAACAATTATTTTTAGGAGGTGCAGTATGTCTTATTTGTTTGAGATATTACCGAGTTTATTGAGCGGTGCAAGCATGACTTTGCAGGTTTTTGCACTGGTCTTGATTTTTTCTATTCCTTTGGGCGTTTTGATTGCCTTTGCCTTGCAAGTCCATTGGAAGCCCCTCCATCATCTGATTAATATTTATATTTGGATTATGCGGGGAACACCCTTGCTCTTGCAATTGATTTTTATTTATTATGTGCTTCCAAGTATTGGGATTCGTTTGGACCGTCTTCCTGCGGCTATCATTGCTTTTGTTCTCAATTATGCGGCTTACTTTGCTGAAATCTTCCGTGGAGGGATTGATACCATTCCTAAAGGTCAATATGAGGCTGCTAAGGTCTTGAAGTTCAGTCCTTTTGACACAGTGCGTTATATCATCTTGCCCCAAGTGACCAAGATTGTTCTTCCCAGTGTCTTTAACGAAGTTATGAGTTTGGTCAAGGATACCTCTCTGGTCTATGCTCTAGGCATTTCAGACCTTATCTTGGCGAGTCGAACAGCTGCCAACCGTGACGCTAGCCTGGTTCCCATGTTCTTGGCAGGAGCCATTTACTTGATTTTGATTGGGATTGTGACCATTCTTGCCAAAAAAGTTGAGAAGAAGTACAGTTACTATAGATAGGAGGCTGCCATGTTAGAATTACGAAATATCAATAAAGACTTTGGTGAAAAGCAAATTTTGTCCAATTTCAGTCTAAAAATTCCTGAAAAACAAATCTTGGCTATCGTTGGGCCTTCTGGTGGAGGTAAGACAACCCTCTTGCGTATGCTTGCGGGTCTTGAAACCATTGATTCAGGGCAAATCTTTTACAATGGAGAACCTTTGGAACTGGATGAACTGGAGAAGCGCAATCTACTGGGATTTGTCTTCCAAGATTTTCAACTGTTCCCTCATCTATCAGTTCTAGACAATTTGACCTTATCGCCTGTGAAAACCATGGGGATGAAGCAGGAAGAGGCTGAGAAGAAGGCGCGAGGGCTTTTGGAACAGTTGGGGCTAGCAGGACATGCAGATGCTTATCCCTTCTCACTATCTGGTGGGCAAAAGCAGCGTGTGGCCTTGGCGCGTGCTATGATGATTGACCCAGAAATCATTGGTTACGATGAACCAACTTCGGCCCTAGATCCAGAATTGCGCTTGGAAGTGGAAAAACTGATCTTGCAAAATAGGGAACTTGGTATGACGCAAATTGTGGTTACCCACGATTTACAATTCGCTGAAAATATCGCAGATCAGATTCTCAAGGTTGAACCCAAGTAGGAGGTGCCAATGACTAATAAGAAAATTGCTTTAGTATTGGTTTCTCTCCTGACTCTCTTTTTAACGGCTTGTACTCAGAAGGCTAGTGATCCAAAGCAGGATAACTGGGATAAGTATCAAGAGCAGGGGACTATTACTATTGGTTTTGACAATACCTTTGTACCCATGGGATTTGAAGAAAAGAATGGCCAATATACAGGCTTTGATATTGATTTGGCGCAAGCAGTTTCTGAAAAATTAGGTGTCAAGGTGCAATTTCAACCAATCGACTGGGATATGAAGGAGACGGAGCTACAAAATGGAACCATAGATGCCATCTGGAATGGCTATTCTGCCACTGATGAACGCCGAGAGAAGGTTGCCTTTAGCATTCCTTATATGGAAAATCAGCAAGTTCTGGTTGCGAAGAAAAACCAGCAGATCCATTCAGTAGAGGATATGAAGGATAAGACCTTGGGAGCCCAAGCAGGATCCTCTGGTTATCTAGACTTTGAAGCGCAGCCAGATTTATTGAAAAATCGTGTTAAAGACCAGAAAGCCAATCAATATCAGAGTTTCAATGAAGCCTTGATTGATTTGAAGAATGATCGAATTGATGCCTTGTTGATTGACCGAGTGTATGCTAATTACTATCTTCAGTCTGAGGGGATATTAAATGACTACAATGTCTTTTCGGCTGGATTTGAAAGTGAATCCTTTGCAGTCGGAGTTAGACCAGCTGATAAAAGATTATTAACAGCATTAAACCAGGCCTTTATCGAACTATACCAAGAAGGGAAGTTCCAGGAAATCAGCCAAAATTGGTTTGGAGAAGATGTAGCAACCAAAGAAGTGAAAAGTAGAGATTGAGTTTTTACTCAGTCTCTTTTTGTATCGAAAAATCCTCTGGCAAGTACCAGAGGATAAGAGGTTATTTCATTGTTGGGAAGAGTAATACATCACGTATAGTAGTTGTATCAGTGAGTAGCATGCAGAGACGATCGATACCGATTCCCAAACCACCTGTTGGAGGCATACCGTATTCAAGGGCTTCAATGTAGTCGTAGTCGATGCCTGTCGCTTCATCGTCACCAAGTTCTTTAGCTTTAGCTTGGGCTTCAAAACGGCTAAGTTGGTCGATTGGATCGTTGAGCTCAGTAAAGGCATTACCGTACTCCTTAGTCATGATGAAGAGTTCAAAACGGTCAGTAAAGCGTTGGTCTTCAGGATTCTTCTTAGCAAGTGGAGATACAGCTACTGGATGTCCATAGACAAAGGTTGGTTGGATTAAGGTTTCTTCAACAAACTCTTCAAAGAAGGCATTGATGATGTGACCAACCTCAGTGTAGTGTTTCTCAACTGGAACTTTCTTCTCAGCAGCGATAGCTTTGGCTTCCTCGAAAGTCATGTCTTGCCAGAAATCGACACCAGTAATTTCTTTGATAGCATCCACCATGTGAACACGTTTAAATGGTTCATTGATTTTGATTTCAGTACCTTGATAGTTAACTGGGCCATCGCCTTTGACTGATTTAGCAGCATGTTGGATAATGCCTTCCGTCAAGTCCATGATGTCTTGGAAGTCTGCATAAGCTTGGTAAACTTCGATAGAAGTGAACTCAGGGTTATGAGTAGCATCCATTCCTTCATTACGGAAAATACGGCCAATTTCATAGACACGTTCCATACCACCAACGATAAGGCGTTTCAAGTGAAGTTCAGTCGCGATACGAAGCACCATGTCAATGTTTTGGGCATTGTGGTGTGTGATAAATGGACGGGCAGCAGCACCACCGGCTTCATTATGAAGAACAGGTGTTTCCACTTCAAGGAAACCTTTTTGGTCAAGGTAACGACGGATTTCAGAAATGATTTTTGAACGAGTGACAAAGCGCTCAAAGCTTTCCCGGTTAGAAATCAAGTCAAGGTAACGTTTACGGTAAATTGTTTCAACGTCTGTCAAACCGTGGAATTTCTCTGGTAGAGGACGGAGAGCCTTGGATAAGTGTGTGATGTGGGTTGCTTTGATAGAGAGTTCTCCCATATCTGTACGCATGACTTCACCTTCGACACCAAGGAAGTCACCAAGGTCTGCTTTTTTGAAGATTTCATAGTTTTCTTCACCGACAGCATCCTTACGAACGTAGATCTGGATTTGACCTTCGCGGTCTTGAAGGTGGGCAAAACCTACTTTACCTTTACCACGTTTGGTTACCAAGCGTCCTGCGATAGTAGCTGTTTCATTTTTATCGTGTAATTGTTCTTTATCGAGGTCGGCATATTTATCTTTTAATTCTTGTGAATTTGCAGTACGTTCAAAACGTTTTCCGAAAGGATCGATTCCTTGTTCACGGAGTGCAGCCATTTTTTCACGGCGAACGATCTGCTGGTCATTTAGTTCTTCCATATGTTCTGTTGACATGGGATCCTCCTAGTTTTACTCAAAATTGAATACGATGAGTCATTTTTTGCGATACTCCCATTTTATCATAAATAACCAAGAAATTCACGAATAATCTTTCAAAACTAAAAAGAACTTGACGCTACAATCAAGTTCTGTTATTGATAGGAAGTATCATTCCAAGTATTGAGAGTAAATGTTTCAAAATCATGGGTTTCTAGAATGGTCAGGCTGGCATTTGCTAGACCTCCATCTTTACGAAGAAGTGGTTCTTTATATCCTAGAAGAGTACGAAGACTGGCAGTAAGATTGGCGCCGTGTCCGACAATTAGAATACGCTCAGCTGGACTATCTTTTAATGATTTGATAAATTGGATGGTCCGTTGCGTGGTGCTATAGAGGGACTCTGCTCCAAACATTTGAGTGTCAAATTGAGCAAGGTTAGATCGGAAAGCTTTGATTTGTTGCGGGTAAATAGATTCCAAGGTTGCAATTTTCAAACCTTCCAACTTCCCCAGCTGCCATTCACGGAGATTAGGAACACTTTCTAAAGGACATGGGATCTGGAGTTGACTTTGGATAATTTCAGCAGATCTGACCGCTCGAGGTAAATCACTTGAATAAATCTGATCAAAAGGAATATCCTTGAGATACTGGCCTAGTCGTTTTAGGGTTTCAATGGATTCAGGAAGAAGGGGAGAATCACCACTAGCACCTTGAAAGCGTCCTTCTTGGTTCCAGACTGTACGACCGTGGCGGACAAAGTAGAGTTTCATTACTTTCTGTCCTCCAAGATATCTGCAAAGTCGGCCTTTACAAAGCTGGCCAAGTCTTGTGGCGCGACGATAATGCTGTGACCAACTTCTCCAGCAGAGACAATCATTTGATCCAAGTCTAGGGCGATTTTATCGATAAAAATGGGGTAATTGTGTTTCTGACGAATTCCGACAGGATTATTGGCTCCATGAATATAACCTGTTGTTTTTTCTAAGTCCTTTTGTGGAATCATGCTCACTTTTTTATTGCCAGAAATTTTAGCTAGTTTCTTTTCAGACAAGTGTTGAGTGATAGGGATAATTCCAATAATCGGTCCTGTCTTGTCTCCCAAAAGAGCCAAGGTTTTGAAAATCTGATCTCGTTCATAACCTTGAGGAAGCTCTCCTTCTAGGGCATTGATTTGAATCCCCTGATGTGGGATACCTGCTTTAGACAGGATTTGTTCCACCAATGTTTTTTTGATTTTAACCTTTTTTGCCATTATTTATACTTATCCTCCAATTGGCTCATCCAAATACCAAGCCAGATTCCCAGTGCAAAGAAGAAGGCGATGATAACATACCCAACAAGTGAAAGACCTGTATATTGGATACTTTCAGCGTTTCCTGCATTTGGAATTAAGATCAAAAGGGTACTTGATAGGACGATACCGATGATGAAATGATAGACGCGTGAGTGGTAGTTGTTTAAGGCATAATCCATCAATTTTGAAAAAATAATGAGAGTTGCGCCTGCTCCGATTCCAATCGGGAAGAAGGTTCCCAAGAGGTCAAAGGTTTTAAAACCAGTCAACATAGGAGCATAAAGACCCAAAATCAAAAGTAGGTTTGATGGGCTGAGGCCAGGAACTAATACGCCAAGAGCCAGCAGTGCACCAGCTAGGACGAAATTAAGAAAGCTGGCACTTAAGGTTCCAACTACAAAATTTAAGGCATAGAGACCTAGTCCAGAAATGATAAAGGTTGCCCAGAACCAAGCTAAATCAATCTTGTCTCGGTCAGATTCTCGAGTTGATTCTTTTAGAAGGCTAGGAACTGTACCAATGATGGCACCCGCAAAGCTCCATAAGACAAAGACCTGATAATTTTCAAGCAGGTATTCAATCGGGTAGGAAAATAAGCCGATTCCCAGAAGCATACCGAAGGCAACTGGAATAAAGTACAAAACATTTTCTTTAAAGACCTTAAAGGGATGGGCCAGAAAACCAATCATTCGTTCATAAATTCCTAAGATTGCTGCTAGAACCCCTCCGGAAATTCCCGGTAAGATAAATCCAAGAGCAATGACAATCCCTTTAATAACACGTGCTAACCATGAGAGCATATTGTTCCTCCAACTATTTCTATTTCAAAAAATCCTTACTATATTGTATCACAATCAAACACAAAAAGAAAAAGCAAATGATAAACAAATGCTTTTAAGGTTTTAAAAAGATTTTTCTAAAGGTTTCTTCTTTGTTTTTGAAGGAAGAGATGACGTTTATATCCAAATCGTGGTCAAAGCCAGCAATTTTTCCTTTAGATGTGTATTGGTGAATGTCGTAATCTAAATCAGTCTTAGGAGTAGCCTCGTAAAATCCTGAGTCAGAACCATATGAAGGAATCCAAACAGACGTAAACTTGTCTGTATCAATACTGTGTTCTTCCATGAAGTAGACCCCAACGTAGATGCCGATATTTTTAGCACCAAGTGATTCTAGTTTTGCTCGAAAGGCTTCAACACCTTCGTTCATATTGGACATGGTTTTGTCTTCCACATCTAGCCAATAGTAGCTAGGGCTGTATGGAGATGAAGCGTTATAAAAAACTTCAGCAGCCTTTTCCATTTCTTGGACACTTTTTCCAGCTACAAAGGCATAGACACCAACTGGGACATTTCGTTTTTGAAACTCGGTAATATGGGTTTTAAAGGCCTTATCTACGCCATTAACAAAGGAAGCATCGTTTTCTTTTAAAGACTGAGCGCCACTATGTACACGAACGATAGCTCCAGAAATGTTTTGGGACAGAGTATCGTAATTTATTTCCTCAGGACGTTGCCAACCAGAAACATCAATTACCGGTTTATCTATATTGTGTAGCGCTTGCGTTTCTACTTGCGCGATATTTGACTTTGTTTTTACAGGATGGTCCTCAAAACGAGGGCGATTCAGGATTAAAATGAAAATCAAAATCCCAAAAAAACCAAATAAAATAATCGGATTAATTTTCTTTCTCATATCTCATAATTTTACCTTAAAAATGAAAAAAAATCAAAAAAAATACTCAAAAAATGGGTTAAGAAAGGACTTTAGAGTATTTTTTCATTCAAGAGCGCGGAATGATTTGAAATATGGTATAATAAAAGGGAATTTCTAGAGAAAAGAGAAGATTATGTCAAATTATGCCATTATTTTAGCAGCGGGTAAAGGAACTCGCATGAAATCTGATTTGCCAAAAGTTTTGCACAAGGTTGCGGGTATTTCTATGCTGGAACATGTTTTCCGTAGTGTGGGAGCTATCCAACCTGAAAAGACAGTCACAGTTGTAGGACATAAGGCGGAATTGGTTGAGGAAGTCTTGGCTGGACAGACAGAAGTTGTGACTCAATCTGAACAGTTGGGTACTGGACATGCAGTTATGATGACAGAGCCTATCTTAGAAGGTTTGTCAGGTCACACCTTGGTTATTGCAGGAGATACTCCTTTAATCACTGGTGAAAGCTTGAAAAACTTGATTAATTTCCACATCAATCATAAAAATGTAGCGACTATCTTGACTGCTGAAACAGATAATCCTTTCGGCTATGGACGAATTGTTCGTAATGACAATGCTGAAGTTCTTCGCATCGTTGAGCAGAAGGATGCCACAGATTTTGAGAAACAAATCAAGGAAATTAATACCGGAACTTACGTCTTTGATAATGAGCGTTTATTTGAGGCTTTGAAAAATATCAATACCAATAACGCTCAAGGCGAATACTATATTACAGATGTCATTGGCATTTTCCGTGAAGCTGGTGAAAAAGTTGGCGCTTATACTTTGAAAGATTTTGATGAAAGTCTTGGGGTAAATGACCGTGTAGCTCTTGCGACAGCTGAGTCAGTCATGCGTCGTCGCATCAATCAGCAGCACATGGTCAATGGCGTTAGCTTTGTTAATCCAGAAGCAACTTATATCGATATTGATGTTGAGATTGCTCCGGAAGTTCAAATCGAAGCCAATGTTACCTTGAAAGGGCATACGAAAATTGGTGCTGAGACTGTTTTGACAAATGGAACGTATGTAGTGGACAGCACTATCGGAGCAGGAGCTGTCATTACCAATTCTATGATTGAGGAAAGCAGTGTTGCAGACGGTGTAACAGTCGGTCCTTACGCCCACATTCGTCCAGGTTCATCTCTAGGTGCACAAGTTCATATTGGTAACTTTGTTGAGGTGAAAGGTTCTTCTATCGGTGAGAATACCAAGGCTGGTCATTTGACTTATATCGGAAACTGTGAAGTGGGTAGTAACGTTAATTTTGGTGCAGGAACCATTACAGTCAACTATGACGGCAAAAACAAATACAAGACAGTCATTGGAAACAATGTCTTTGTGGGTTCAAATTCAACCATTATTGCGCCAGTAGAACTTGGTGACAATTCTCTCGTTGGTGCTGGTTCAACTATTACTAAAGACGTGCCGGCGGATGCTATTGCTATTGGTCGCGGTCGTCAGGTTAATAAAGACGAATATGCAACACGCCTTCCTCATCATCCTAAGAATCAGTAGGAGCCTATCATGGAATTTGAAGAAAAAACGCTAAGCCGAAAAGAGATCTATCAAGGACCAATATTTAAACTGGTCCAAGATCAGGTTGAATTACCAGAAGGAAAGGGAACTGCCCAACGGGATTTGATTTTCCACAATGGAGCTGTCTGTGTTTTAGCTGTAACGGATGAGCAAAAACTCATCTTGGTCAAGCAGTACCGCAAAGCCATCGAGGCTGTCTCTTACGAAATTCCAGCCGGAAAGTTGGAAGTAGGAGAAAATACAGACCCTGTCACAGCAGCCCTTCGTGAATTAGAGGAAGAAACAGCCTATACAGGGAAATTAGAACTCTTGTACGATTTTTACTCAGCCATTGGCTTTTGTAATGAAAAGTTAAAATTATACTTAGCAAGCGATTTGACGAAAGTGGAAAATCCGCGTCCGCAGGATGAGGATGAAACCTTAGAAGTCCTTGAAGTGAGCTTAGAAGAAGCCAAGGAATTAATCCAATCAGGTCATATCTGTGATGCCAAGACAATTATGGCTGTTCAGTATTGGGAATTGCATAAAAGATAGAGGAGGTCAGTATGGGTAAACCTTTATTAACGGATGAAATGATTGAAAGAGCTAATAGAGGCGAAAAGATTTCAGGTCCCCCTTTGCTAGATGATGAGGAGACAAAAATTTTACCAACCTCTTCTTCCCGTTTTGGTTATGCCAATCCTAAGGATCATGGTTTTAGCCAGGAAACCTTGAAGATTCAGGTCGAACCGTCTATTCATAAAAGCCGTCGCATTGAAAATACCAAGAGAAATGTCTTCAATTCTAAACTGAATAAAATCTTATTTGCAGTCATCTTTCTCTTAATTTTGCTTGTCTTAGCAATGAAACTGTTGTAATAGAAAAGGAATTGAAATGAAAATAGGAATTATTGCGGCTATGCCAGAAGAACTGGCGTATCTGGTCCAGCATTTAGACAATGCCCAGGAGCAAGTTGTTTTAGGCAATACCTATCACACAGGAACTATTGCCTCTCATGAAGTCGTTCTTGTAGAAAGTGGAATTGGTAAGGTGATGTCTGCTATGAGTGTGGCGATTTTGGCTGATCATTTCCAAGTTGATGCTTTGATTAACACGGGATCTGCTGGAGCAGTAGCAGAGGGTATTGCTGTTGGAGATGTCGTGATTGCTGACAAATTAGCCTATCATGATGTGGATGTCACAGCTTTTGGCTATGCTTATGGACAAATGGCGCAACAACCGCTTTATTTCGAGTCAGATAAAACCTTTGTTGCCAAAATCCAAGAGAGTTTATCTCAATTGGACCAGAACTGGCATCTTGGTTTGATTGCTACAGGAGATAGTTTTGTTGCAGGAAATGACAAGATAGAAGCGATTAAGTCCCATTTCCCAGAAGTTTTGGCCGTGGAGATGGAGGGGACAGCTATTGCTCAGGCAGCGCATGCTCTTAATCTTCCAGTCTTAGTCATCCGAGCTATGAGTGATAATGCCAACCATGAAGCAAACATCTCTTTTGATGAGTTTATTATCGAAGCTGGACGTCGCTCTGCCCAAGTCTTGTTAGCCTTTTTGAAGGCTTTAGATTAAGCGGAAATTTGACAGTTTATCTAGCTTATGATAAGATTTAAATAAAGAAAAGCTAGAAAACGTTTCAGAGGATATTATGAGTATTGAAATGACCGTCAGTGAGATTGCAGAGGTTTTAGGATTATCTCGTCAAGCAATCAATAACCGTGTCAAAGAATTACCAGAAGAAGACACAGATAAAAATGACAAAGGGGTAACAGTCGTTACCAGAAGTGGCTTGATTAAGCTAGAAGAAATCTATAAAAAAACGATTTTTGAAGATGAGCCTGTCAGTGAAGATGTCAAGCAACGTGAACTGATGGAGATTCTGGTTGATGAGAAGAATGCAGAAATTCTTCGTCTTTATGAACAATTAAAAGCCAAGGATCGTCAGTTGTCAGAAAAAGACGAGCAGATGCGTATCAAGGACCGTCAGATTGCTGAGAAAGACAAACAACTCGATCAGCAGCAACAATTGACCCTTCAAGCAATGAAGGATCAAGAAAATCTTAAGCTAGAGCTGGACCAAGCAAAAGAAGAAGTCCAATCAACTAAGAAAGGCTTTTTTGCTCGTTTATTTGGAGGATAATCAAGGAGCTGTTTAGGTTAAATGCTAACCTGATGGCTTCTTTTGTTTCTAAATAGTATAGTTGCTCAAGTAAAATAACAGTATAGGAGAGGTAGAAAATGGAACGATTAGAAGATTACATTGCTTTCGATTTAGAATTTAATCAGCACGAAGGACAAACACACTTGATCCAAGTATCGGCAGTGCGTTTTAGAGATGGTCGGGAAATCGATGCCTATGATTCCTATGTTCATACCAGTGTGCCTCTAAAAAGTTTTATCAATGGTTTGACTGGGATTACAGCCGAGACCTTAAAAGATGCTCCTCCAGTGGAGGAAGTCATAAAAGATTTCCAAGAGTTTGTGGGTTCTTTACCCATGGTTGGATACAATGCTGCTAAAAGTGATTTGCCTATTTTAGCGGATCATGGTTTAGACTACAGCCTGCAGTACAAGGTGGATCTGTATGATGAAGCTTTTGAACGTCGGAGTTCGGATTTACACGGTATTGCCAATCTCAAATTGCAAACCGTTGCCTCGTTTCTTGGATTTCAAGGTCAGTCTCATAATAGCTTAGAGGATGCTCGTATGACAGCGCGTGTTTACGAGTCCTTTCTAGAGTCAGACCAAGCTAGAGAATTGTTAGAGACAGAAAGTAGTCTTTCAAACAATCCTTTTGGAGGCTTGGATTTGTCTCAATTATTTGACTAGGAGTGCCTATGAAACCTGAAAAACCTAAAAATCTAGGTTTTAAGCAGATATACTTTAATCTAGATAAAATACTTTTTCTATTTTTCTTGACTTTTATGATGATTGAGTTTGTCTGGTTACCGTCAAATTCTTGGATTGCTGGACTTTTGCTCCGTCAGACAGGTTATCTCTTTCTATCTTACAACAATATTTTTGCCATTATAAAAGGTTCTCCCTTTGTTAGTCTTGCTTTATTTATTCTGGTAATCGTTAATTTACTGATCGCCTATTACCAGATAGGACTTCTCTTTATCGGAGCCCGGCACCTACTCTATCATGAAAAGAGAACTTTGCTGGAGTACAGTCGTAAGGTCTTTCATCAAAGTTTCTTGTTTATGAAGCAAGTGACGCTTTCCAAGATAGCCTTTATCTTCTTTTATGTCATGATGCTCTTTCCATTGATTCGAAAGATTTTAAAGATTTACTACCTCAATAAAATTGTCATTCCAGACTTTATTGTTGATTATGTAGAAGACAAGTATTGGCTAGTAGGTATAGTGGTTACTATTCTGGCTTTACTGCTATTTTACATTTCAGTGCGTTTCATGTTTGCTCTACCTCAGCTTTTATTTGAGAAAAAAACAGTCAAAGAAGCGGTCAGATATAGTCTAGAGAAGACAAGAAAGCACTCCTGGTTTTATATTTGGAACTTGCTTTGGATTATCGTCAAAACCTACCTATTTTTCATTCTTTTATTGATTCCAATATTAGCAAGTCAGGTGCTGATGGATGGTTTGACCCATAAGGAATCTCTTGTGCTGGGAATTATCAACTTTGTCTTGATTAAGAATTTCCACTATATGGCCTTGACTTACTTTCTCATTAAATTTGTTTCCTTCTTAACAGGAGAAGAATTAGAAATTACACCAAGGAGAAAGAAAGACCACTGGATGAGATGGGGAGTGATGGGATGTGCAGCTATCTTTTTCGCTCTTGAGGGTTATGTTTATTTAGAAGCTCCAGTTGCCAATAAACCTTTAATCATTTCTCACAGGGGAGTATCTAATAAGAATGGTGTGCAAAATACAGTCCAATCACTAGAAAAAACCGCTCAGTTATCTCCAGATTTCGTTGAGACAGATGTTCAGGAAACAAAAGATGGCCAGTTTGTCATGATGCATGATGCCAATATCAAGAATCTGACAGGAGTCAATGCCAATCCTCAGGATCTCACTTTGGAAGAATTAACCAAACTTGATATTTCAGAAAATGGCTATCATAGCAAGGTGTCTAGTTTTGATGACTATCTCAATAAAGCCAATGAATTGCATCAAAAACTCCTTATTGAAATTAAAACCAGTCGAAAAGATAGTCCAGATATGATGAAACGCTTTATGGAAAAATATGGAACTGTTCTTAAGCAGAATGGTCACCAAATGCAATCCTTGGACTACCATGTGATTGACCAGGTTTTAGTCTACGATACTCAAATTCCAGTCTTTTTAATCCTACCTTATAATAGTATTTTTCCAAGAACCAAGGCTACAGGTTACACCATGGAGTATTCAACTTTAGATGAAAATTTTGTCAACAAGCTTTGGAATACCGATCAGAAATTGTACGTGTGGACCATCAATAGTTCAGAGTCCTTTGATAAATCTGTTCATTTGGGTGCAGACGGCATGATAACGGATGACTTGGAAATGATTCAAGATCAGGTTACCATTGCCCAAGAAGACCCAGAGTATACGGATTTACTGTTTAAACAGGCAATGGAATTCTTTAATTTTTAGTAAGCAAAAAGAGGAACAGTTGTTCCTCCCATGATAGGCAAGTATTCTATTGAATGCTTGTTTTTCTTATGCTTAGAATGGCAATTTTCCAGCGAAAGCACCAAATTTTTTCTTGGTAGTTTCATCGATTTGTTCAAGAGCAGAGTTGATGGCTTGAACAGTCATATCAGAAAGAGTTTCAAGATCTTCAGGGTCAACGACAGCTGGATTGAAGTCAATGCTGACAACTTTTTTGTCACCAGTTAAGGTCGCTTGAACAAGTTCTTGAGCAGATTTGCCAACAAATTGCATAGCAGCAAGTTCTGCTTGACTTTGTTCCATCTGTTTTTGAAGTTTTTGTGCTTGGCGCATCATGTTTTGCATGTTCATCATGGTGATTTATAGTTTCCTTTTACAATTATTTTCTTCCCTATTTTATCAATTTTAGGGTTAAAAGTCTATTGTTAGTATAAATCCCCTAACATTAAATTACCGAAGAGATTTTCGAAGAGTACGAGTCTGGAACATGAAAACAGCAGTTAATTTCAAGAAAGAAAAAAGAACAGCCGAAACTGTTCTTTTTATCATTATTTGAGACCGTATTTTTTGTTGAAACGATCCACGCGTCCATCTGCTTGAGTGAACTTTTGACGTCCAGTGTAGAATGGGTGTGAGTCTGATGAAATTTCCACACGGATCAATGGGTAAGTTTCGCCTTCGAACTCAACTGTTTCGTTAGAGCGTTTTGTTGAACCGCTAAGGAATTGGTAACCAGTAGTTGTGTCCATGAAGACAACTGGGCGATATTCTGGATGGATATCTTTTTTCATTTTGCAATATTTCCTTTCTGCCATGGTCTCTTTGCGAGCCATAGATTGTTACCTTACTAGTCTATCAGATTCTGAAAAGTTTGGCAAGTATTTTATCAGTTTTTAAGCAAGTTTTTTAACTTTTGGTAGATGATTTCGTTTTCTTCTAAACTATAGGAATTAGCTCCGCTTGCTAGAGGGTGGCCTCCACCATCATGTTCTTTGGCAATTTCATTGATAGGATGGATTTTACTGCGTAAGCGAACTCGGTAGTGGCCATCAGCCTGCTCCACAAAAATTCCCCAGAGACTAACACTGTCAATGCGTCCAGGTGCGCCTACAATGGCTGCAGTTTCCGCATCGGTGACATTGAATCGTTTTAAGATTTCCTGACTCAGAATCACGCGAGCTGCGCCATTTTCATCCACTTCCAGATGATCGTAGATATAGCCTTGAAGTTTAGCAATTTTGTAACTCATAGTGTCCATTTTGCGAGTGAGAGCCGCAAAGTCAAAGTTATGTTCTCTCAGAGAGGCAGCCAGACGGAGGGTCCGTGCAGTGGTAGAAGGGTAGAGGAAGCGACCTGTATCACCAATAATACCTGCAAAGAGCAATTCAGCAGCGCGATCTGACAAGGCCAGTTGGGTTGTTTGGGCAAATAGGGTAATCATCTCACTAGCGCTACTTGAACTAGTATCTACCCAAGACAGGTCACCGTATACATCATCATTTGGATGGTGGTCAATCTTAATGAGAAAATCACCTTGACTATAGCGCTTATCATCGATACGAGCAGTATTGGCCGTATCACAGACGATGACAAGGGCGCCTTGGTAGACACTATCTTCAATAAGATCCATCTCAGCCATCCAAGTTAGAGTTGGTTCATCAAAACCAACTGCTTTGATAGTTTTTTCTGGGAAATGATGTTTGAGAAGAGCTTTCAAACCCACCTGACTTCCCAAGGCATCAGGGTCTGGTTTCATATGACGGTGAATGATAATCGTGTCGTATTCTTTAATTTTTTCTAAAATTTGATGGCAAATTTCCATAAATAACCTCAATTCTTTCTCATTTCATTGTAGCACAAGAATTTTTATTTTTAAAATGAAAAAGATGTGATATAATGGAGAAAGATAAATTGAGGAGGACGATATGGCATTAGCAAAAATTGTATTTGCCAGTATGACCGGTAATACCGAAGAAATTGCAGATATTGTAGCAGACAAATTACGTGACTTGGGCTTGGATGTTGATGTTGATGAATGTACAACTGTTGACGCTTCAGACTTCTTGGAAGCAGACATCGCTATCGTTGCGACCTATACTTATGGTGATGGTGAATTGCCAGATGAGATGATGGACTTCTACGAAGACCTAGCAGATCTCAACTTGAATGGTAAAATTTACGGAGTGGTCGGCTCAGGAGATACCTTCTACGATGAATTCTGTAAGGCTGTCGATGACTTTGACCGCGTTTTTATAGCGACAGGGGCAGAAAAAGGTTCAGAGTGTGTCAAAGTTGATCTCTCTGCTGAGGAAGAAGACATTGAACGCTTGGAACAATTCGCAGAAGAATTGGCTGCTAAAGTAGGATAATTATAAAAGTGCGCTGATACAATCAATCAGTGCATTTTTCTTATCGTGAGTTGGGATTTTACTAGCCTATTTGATGGCTTTTTGATACAATAATTCAAATAAAGGAGGAGACTGTATGGATTTAGATATTATTCGTCAAGAAATTGATCAAATCGACGACCAAATTGTCAAACTGCTAGAAGAAAGAATGCATTTAGTTGAAGGGGTTGTTGCTTATAAGAAGGCTTCAGGGAAACCGATTTTAGATACCAAGAGAGAAGCAGTTATTTTTGAAAAGATCAGAAATCGTGTAGAGGACAAGCGCTATCAGGAGACTATTGTCGAAACATTTTCGGACATACTCAAACGTTCGCGTGATTATCAGGATCAAAATATCAAATGAAAAAAGAACAATTTTATTCGCTAGGGATTTTTCTTGCTGCTATGTTGGGCGGACTTGTCCGCTACCTAATTTCCACTTGGTTACCAGCCAGTCCTGACTTTCCTTTGGGAACCCTTCTTGTCAACTATCTAGGCATTTTCTGCTTGGTTTATCTTGTCAAGGGCTATCTGGTCTATAAAGGAACCAGTAAAGGTGTTATTTTAGCTCTGGGTACAGGTTTTTGTGGTGGTTTGACAACCTTTTCTAGTCTAATGCTTGATGCTGTAAAATTACTGGATACAGGGCGTTATCTTAGTTTGATCATGTATTTGCTTTTTAGCATCGGTGGAGGACTGCTTTTAGCTTACTATTTAGGGAGGAAGAAATGGTAATCGTCTATCTTGCAATTGCTTGTGGTTTCGGAGCTTTAGTGCGCTATTTCTTTTCCCGCTATAATCAAGCATCTAAATTGCCACTCGGAACCCTAATAGCCAATCTTTTGGGTTGTTTTTTGATTGGCTTATTCTACAATCATGTGGAGTCTAAAGAAGTTTATGCTATTCTAGCGACGGGTTTTTGTGGAGGTTTAACAACCTTCTCTACCTTGAATGACGAACTGCAAAGACTGTTAAGTGATAAGAAGGTATTTTATAGCTACCTAGCCTTAACCTACCTAGGTGGTTTAGTTGCGATTTTTTTAGGAATTCTGCTATAAATTTCTTTACTTTTTTGTGGAAATTTGGTAAACTGTATCTTGTGTGTAATGGACGCACAAAAATACAGTTTATCCGCTGAGGAAGGTTCCTCAAGATTGACAAAGATAGGAGAATAAAATGAATCCATTAATCCAAAGCTTGACTGAAGGTCAACTTCGTACAGATATCCCATCATTCCGTCCTGGTGACACTGTTCGTGTACACGCGAAAGTTGTCGAAGGTAACCGTGAACGTATCCAGATTTTTGAAGGTGTTGTTATCGCACGTAAAGGTGCTGGCATCTCAGAAAACTACACAGTTCGTAAAATCTCTAACGGTGTAGGTGTTGAGCGTATCTTCCCAATCCACACTCCACGTGTTGAAAAAATCGAAGTTGTTCGTTACGGTAAAGTACGTCGTGCGAAATTGTACTACTTGCGTGCTCTTCAAGGTAAAGCAGCTCGTATCAAAGAAATCCGTCGTTAATTCGACTAAAAAACTCTGCTTCTTCAGCAGAGTTTTTATCTAGCTCCCTTAGTTCAATGGATATAACAACTCCCTCCTAAGGAGTAGTTGCAGGTTCGATTCCTGCAGGGGGCAGTAAATCAATCAAAAAGCACTGAATGGTCAGTGTTTTTTCTTGTCCAAAAATGAAAACCATTTCAGATGAAAACGGAGGTGTGGTATAATAGTAGAAAGTATATATACTTTTCTAATCGGGTTTCTATCGTTCTAATAGGATAGAATTAAGTATTACAATCTAAGCTTTGGAGAAGGATTATTATTACTTGTTCTTTTTAATACTCACTTTAAGAAAGATTCTATTTTTATGATAAAAAAATTTGCTTTAATACTAATTTCTTTTTTTACAATCCTGTTATTTTTCATTGGACCAACTCACGCAGATCTAGTGATACCAGATAGGCCTTCTAATGGTATTTATGATCCAAACCATTATTTATCAGAGGTTGTTTCAGATAAAATAATAGAATTAAAAGGTAAATCGGATACTCAAATTGGTATTTATATTGTTGAGAGTTTGAATAGTGAATCTATAGAAAAGTCAGCCAATACGATTGCCAGATCTTGGAAAATTGGCTATTCGGATTCAAATAAGGGTGCATTATTATTGATTGCTATAAAAGATAGAAAGTTTCGTATTGAGACTTCTAATAACCTAGCTACTATATTGACTGATACAAAAGCTAGGGAAATCTTAGATGCCTCTCGTGATAAGATGCGAGCCAAAGACTATGATGGAGCTGTGATTGATATAATCCAAAACATATCCAATCAAGATTATGACTTAGCTGATGCACCTGTAGTAGAGAGAAATTATTTTTATGAAGTCCCTAAAGCTATATGGGAACTAGTAGTAGAAATTCTTGATCATTTCGGTGTAATTTTTATGATTTCTTTTGTGGTACTTTTTCTTACAGAAGGTAGGGTTTCGGGTAGGAAACGGAGATCTAATAAATTCTATTATGGTAAGGATAAATTATACCCTGATGATAAAGATTTTATAAATGATGGTTCTTGGTCACAAAAAGCATTAACAGCTTACCATATTAAAAATTCAGATGAGTATCATAATGAGAGTAGTAGTGATTCCTCATCGCCTTGGTCGAGTGATGATTGGTCGAGTGATGATTGGTCAGGTGGTGGTTTTGATGCTGGTGGATCATCAAGTGATTGGTCAGGTGGTGGTTTTGATGCTGGTGGATCATCAAGTGATTGGTAATTTAGCTTATTTCATAGTGAGTTACCTGCCTTGATCATTTAAAAAAATGATGGTATAGAAAATTCTTGATTTGGAAAAAACCGCTCAGCTGAGCGGTTTTCGTCTATTCATACCCTTTTACAGTACCCATGTACGGATGGCATGGGCAACGCCGGATTCATCGTTAGATTTAGTTATGTATTTGGCGATTTTTTTGATTTCTGGATTTCCATTTTCCATGACAACTGGATTGCCAACGACTTCCAGCATGGCACGGTCATTTTCTTCGTCACCGATCGCCATGGTTTCATCTTTGGTCAATCCTAGTTTTTCAGCTAGGTGAGTGATGGCTGAACCCTTATCTACATTCTTTTTAAGGAGTTCGAGGTAGAAAGGAGCCGATTTGTTGATGGAGTAGCGTTCGTAAAATTCTGCTGGGATTTTTTCAATGGCAGCATCGAGAATCTCAGGTTCATCGATGAACATACATTTAACGATTTCCTTGTCAGCCATTTCTTCAGGGGTGCGGTAGAAGATAGGCATGCTGACGAGGGTTGATTCGTGCACAGTGTATTTTCCGATATTGCGATTTGCAGTGTAGATACCATCCTTAGTAATAGCGTGCATGTGGACACCGAGCTTGCGACTGAGGAATTCCATATCCAGATAATCCTCATAGGTTAAGGATTCGCTGATAATCTCATGTCCAGTAGCAGTTTCTTGGACAAGGGCACCGTTGAAGGTCACCACATAGTCACCCTCGTCTCTCAACTGCAAGTCGTCCAGAAGTTTGGCAACACCTGCGATAGGGCGGCCAGTTGCAATTACGACTTTGACACCAGCTTCTTTGGCATCTTGGATGGCAGAAAAGACTTTAGGAGTGATTTCCTTTTGGCTATTGACAAGGGTTCCGTCAATATCAACGGCAATTAGTTTAATACTCATAAATTTCCTCTTCTAGTTTTTATTTGGGTTAAAATGATCGTTCTCAATCAAGTGTAGAAATTGTTGGGTAATGCTTGCGAAGATACTGTTTTGGTTCAACATTTCTTTTGGGAAATAGAAACGATTATCTCCGTGGCGACTGCCAGCAAGAGATTGGACGATAGGAGACAGGCTAGAGAGTTCGGCCAGTTCTCCATTTTTTTGTAAAATCTCAATCTGTGTCCTTGGATTTTCAGATTCGGGACGATAGATATCATAAGGGAGGTCAAAATTCTTATGAATGGCAGTGTAGTAGTCGGGATCAAAGCCAATGTCCTCAACCAATTTTCTCATGCTGGCGAGTTGGTCTTGGTCTTCTTGTGAAAAAGTAATGGATTTAAAGACCTTGCGGTTGACAAAGCGCTGTGATAAGTCTGCTAAAATCTTGTCAGGACTGGTCATCCAGAGCTGGAAGTAGGTATTCATCACACCATCATCCAGAGCAAGATAGTCAGACAAGGTCACATTTTTTTCAAAGAAAGGGAGGAGATGTGGAGATGTTCGTGCAAAGAAATCTTTGTCTTTAGGATAGAGTTCTTTGGCGCGCTTGAGAAGATTTTGCAGGAGAACTTCCATGGCGCGTGTTGCGGGGTGGAAATAAACCTGCATGTACATCTGATAACGACTGAGGACGTAGTCTTCGATAGCATGCATGCCATTGCGCTGAAAGGCAATACCGTTTTCGACAGGACGAATGACACGCAAGATCCGAGTCAGGTCAAATTCCCCATAGGAAGCTCCCGTAAAATAGGAGTCACGCAAGAGATAGTCCATGCGGTCCGCATCAATCTGACTGGAAATGAGTTGCACGACCTGCTTGTTAGGATAGGTATGGTCAATGACACTGGCTACCTTTTCTGGAAAATCTGGCGCCACTTGTAGCAGGACTTGGTGAATCTCCGTTTCAGGACTTTGGATAATCTCCTGAGTAATGGCTTCATGGTCTGTATCAAAGAGATGTTCAAAAGTATGGGAGTAGGCACCATGTCCAAGGTCGTGTAAAAGAGCAGCGGTCATGGTCAAGAGAGACTCGGCAGGGTTCCATTCTTCTGGATATTTTTCTTCAAAAATCTCCGTGATACGTCGTGCAATCTCATAGACTCCTAGACAGTGAGAGAAGCGACTGTGTTCTCCACCGTGGAAGGTATAACTGGAAGTTCCCAGTTGTTTGATACGACGCAAACGCTGAAATTCTTTTGTATTAATCAAGTCATAGATGATTTGATTATTGACATGGATGTAGTTGTGAACTGGGTCACGGAATACTTTTTCGTTCATATGACCATTATAGCAAAAAGCTAGAGTTTTTGGTAAAATAGTAGGACAAGAGACAAGAAAGAGGACCTGATGTGAAGATTCGGATGCGAAATACGATTCAGTTTGATGAGCAGTTGGAAGTGATTGACCAGCTTTATGATGTAGAAGTGCATGAAAAAGGAGATTATAGCTACCTGCTTTTCTATAATGAGGAAAAGGAAAAAGTAGTCATTAAATTCCATGGTCAAGAGCTGGTGATGACCCGTTTTTCCACTCCCAAGACCATTATGCGCTTTTTAAAGGATAGTGATAGTTTAGCCTATATTCCCACACCTATGGGGATGCAGGAGTTTGTTATCCAAACGAATCGTTATCAAGTGGATGGACAAAAGATTGAGCTAGATTATCAACTACAAAACCAAGAGGGACATCCCTTTGCCAGCTATCAATTGGAAATTACTTGGGGCTAGTCTCATGTCTTTTTCAAATTTAGCTAGCTATCTTCTTGGATTGGCTTCCTAGTGTGGTAGATTAGACTATTTTTTGGTATAATAAAAGTTATGGAAATCGAAAAAACCAATCGTATGAATGCGCTCTTTGAATTTTATGCGGCGCTTTTGACAGATAAGCAAATGAATTATATCGAGCTATACTACGCTGATGATTACAGCCTTGCTGAGATTGCCGAGGAGTTTGGTGTCAGTCGTCAGGCTGTCTATGATAATATCAAGCGGACAGAAAAGATTCTGGAAGATTATGAGATGAAATTGCACATGTACTCGGACTACATTGTTCGCAGTCAAATTTTTGATCAGATTTTGGAGCGTTATCCAGAGGATGCTTTTCTGCAAGAGCAAATTGAGATTTTGACCAGTATTGATAATAGGGAGTAATCATGGAAAATCTTGTTGTCTATAAAGGAATACCTTGCAAACTATTAGCTGCAGAGGAACCATTTCCTACAAGACTACAAATTCTCTCACCTGATTCTATTCCTCAAGCCCTTAAAGAAGGATTTAGCTGTTGGGGATATCCAAATGAAATCATTAAAGAAGTCACAACCGAAGAACTAGAGAGTTTGCAACATTTCGGACGATTTCCACTGAATTGAAAAAATAGGAGAAAATAATGGCATTTGAAAATTTAACAGAACGTTTGCAGAACGTCTTTAAAAACCTACGTAAAAAAGGAAAAATCTCTGAATCTGATGTCCAAGAGGCAACCAAAGAAATTCGCTTGGCCTTGCTTGAGGCCGACGTTGCCTTGCCTGTTGTAAAGGACTTTATCAAGAAAGTTCGTGAGCGTGCAGTCGGGCATGAGGTCATTGATACCCTTAATCCTGCGCAACAAATTATTAAAATCGTTGATGAGGAACTGACAACTGTTTTAGGTTCTGATACGGCAGAAATTATCAAGTCACCTAAGATTCCAACCATCATCATGATGGTTGGTTTACAGGGGGCTGGTAAAACAACCTTTGCAGGTAAATTGGCCAACAAACTCAAGAAAGAAGAAAATGCCCGTCCTTTGATGATTGCTGCGGATATTTACCGTCCTGCGGCTATTGACCAGCTTAAGACCTTGGGGCAACAAATTGATGTGCCTGTCTTCGCTCTTGGTACAGAGGTACCAGCTGTTGAGATTGTTCGTCAAGGTTTGGAACAAGCCCAAGCCAATCACAACGACTATGTTTTGATTGATACAGCAGGACGTTTGCAGATTGATGAGCTTTTGATGAATGAACTTCGTGACGTAAAAGCATTGGCTCAACCAAACGAAATTCTGCTCGTCGTTGATGCCATGATTGGTCAGGAAGCGGCCAATGTTGCGCGTGAGTTTAATGCTCAGTTGGAAGTGACTGGGGTCATCCTTACCAAGATTGATGGCGATACTCGTGGTGGTGCGGCTCTATCTGTTCGTCACATTACCGGAAAACCAATCAAGTTCACTGGTACAGGTGAAAAGATTACGGACATTGAGACCTTCCACCCAGACCGTATGTCAAGCCGTATTCTTGGAATGGGGGATATGCTCACTTTGATTGAGAAAGCTTCTCAAGAGTACGATGAGCAAAAAGCCCTTGAAATGGCTGAGAAGATGCGCGAAAACACCTTTGATTTCAATGATTTCATTGATCAATTGGATCAGGTGCAAAACATGGGGCCAATGGAAGACTTGCTCAAGATGATTCCAGGTATGGCCAACAATCCAGCTCTTCAAAACATGAAGGTAGATGAGCGTCAGATTGCTCGCAAACGTGCTATTGTGTCTTCAATGACACCTGAAGAACGTGAAAATCCAGATTTGTTAAATCCAAGCCGTCGCCGTCGTATTGCCGCAGGTTCTGGAAATACATTTGTCGAAGTCAATAAATTCATCAAGGACTTTAACCAGGCTAAACAGCTCATGCAAGGAGTTATGTCTGGGGATATGAACAAAATGATGAAGCAAATGGGGATCAATCCAAACAACCTTCCTAAAAATATGCCAAATATGGGAGGAATGGATATGTCTGCCCTTGAAGGAATGATGGGACAAGGTGGTATGCCTGACTTGTCAGCTCTCGGAGGAGCAGGAATGCCAGATATGAGCCAGATGTTTGGTGGCGGACTAAAAGGTAAAATTGGTGAATTTGCCATGAAACAGTCCATGAAACGCATGGCGAATAAAATGAAGAAAGCTAAGAAGAAACGCAAGTAAGACAAGGGAAGGCCGCAGGGCTTTCCTTTTTTAGAAAGAAGAAAAATGAGCACTTCCATAATTGGAAATGCTCGTTTTTTGATGTGTTTAGATTCTTAGTCTTTATTTTCGTATGGCAAGATCAAGTTCAAGATGATTCCTGTCATGGCTGATAGGGCAGTACCTGAAAGGGTAACTGGACCAAGTTTAAGGATAGCTCCTCCAAGTCCAAGAACCAACATAGCACTTGCGATGATTAGGTTACGCATTTGACTGAAGTCTACACGTTCTTTGATCAAGACTTTCAAACCATTACTTGCGATAACTCCGTAGAGAAGGATTGACATACCACCAAGTACAGCATTTGGAATGGTTGAAATCAAGGCAGTGAATTTACCAAGGAAGCTAAGGGCAATCGCGATGAAGGCAGCGTTACGGATAACTGAGACAGAAGCGATACGAGTCATACCGATAACCCCTGTATTTTCTCCATAAGTTGTATTGGCTGGTCCACCAAGGAAGGCAGAAACTGAAGTTGCGATACCGTCACCAAGAAGAGTACGGTGAAGACCTGGTTCTTTCAAGAATTGACGGCCACAGATTTGACCTAAAACAGTATGGTCTCCGATGTGTTCAGAGATTGTTACGATAGCGATTGGCAAGATAGCGATAGTTTCTGGACCGAAGTAAAGATTGTATTCTTTAAAGGCACCACCTGTGCTAAATGGCAAGTAGAAACCAGGGATTTCAAACCAGTTAGCTTTAAGAACTGGTGTAAAGTCAACCAAGCCAAGTGTTAGTGCGAAGAGGTAACCACCGATAATGGCAAAGAGGAATGGAATGATTCGTAGGAAGCCTTTTCCTTTTGTATTGATAAAGGCAGCAATCAAGAAAGTAACAACTGCTACAAGAGCATTTTTCCAATTCCCGTCAGCTACAAGACCAGCGTTAGTAACTGCTGAGCCTGCAAGTCCAAGACCGATAACGATGATCATAGGTCCGATGATGATTGGTGGCAAGAGTTTATCAATCCATTTTGTACCTGCAAAACGAACACCAGCAGCCACAAGGACATAGACTAAACCAGTCAAGATAACCCCTGTTTGAGCAGCAGATACATCTCCACCCATTTCTTTCATAGCCAGTGACATTGCTGTGATAAAGGCAAATGAAGACCCTAGATAAACGGGAACTTTAAAACCAGTTGAAATCATATAGATGAGTGTTCCTACACCTGAAGCAAAAAGGGCAACAGATACAGGCATTCCCAAAATCAAGGGTACCAAGATGGTCGCACCAAACATGGCGAAAACGTGTTGGAAACTAAGGAGAATTCCTTTTCCAGCCGAAGGACGTTGGTCAACGTCTAGTAACAAATCAACAGTTGATTCTTGTTTCATATAAACCTCACTTTTGGGCATCAAAAAAGAGCCCATTATTTTACAGCAATAGGCCCTCAGAGTAAGACTTCTCTAAAATCTAGACTTTAAAGAGTTTTAAATATTTCTGCGTCTTCGTCACCTCACGGGATGACATTAAAAACCTTTGCTTGTGATAGTATAGCAGAAATTACGAACTTTGTAAATATTTTTTTACTAAAAAATTTAAAGTGGGCGTTTATTGGGCATGCCAGCCTTACGTGGATATTTATTTGGTGTTTCCTTTTTCTTTTCTACCACTGTGATGTAACGTGGATCTCCATTTGGTAGGGCGTAGCTGAGATTGTCTTCTACTTTACTAAAAAGGAGGTTGAGGGCATTCTTAGCTTCTAATAATTCCTCAGGCGCATTGCTAGCCTTGAGTGCCAATAGTTTTCCGCCAACTTTAAGGTAGGGAATAGTTAATTCAGATAGGACTTGCATACGGGCAACCGCACGAGCCGTTACAAAATCATACTGAGCACGGAAGTTTTTGTCTTGGGCAAAATCTTCGGCACGTCCATGGTAGAAATGAACATCGTCTAAATCCAGTTCTTGAGCCAAAAGTTGGAGGAAGTTGATGCGCTTGTTGAGAGAATCAATGATAGTTACATTTAACTGAGGATAGAGGATTTTCATTGGTAGACTAGGAAATCCTGCCCCGGCCCCGATATCAAGCAGTTTGATAGTTTCATTGGGAATCAAGTCTTGCAGAATGGGTGCAATCGAATCGTAAAAATGTTTGAGATAAACTTCATCCTTGTCTGTAATAGCTGTTAGATTGATTTTTTCATTCCACTCGACCAAGAGTTCAAAATAACGTTCAAATTGTTTTTTTTGCTGGTCCGAAAGTGGAAGATTCTGCTCGGCAAGCAGGTTGTAAAATGTTTCTGGTTTCATAGTTATTTCCTTCTTTAGTATCATCTTATTTTACCACAATCATTAAAAATTTGATATACTGGTACTAATCTAAAAGCAGAAAGGACTTATATAATGACTTGGATTATTCTTGGAGTTTTAGCTCTTATTGTTATTTTTGTGATTGTTAGCTATAACGGTTTGGTTAAGAATCGTATGCAAACAAAGGAGGCTTGGAGTCAGATTGATGTTCAGTTGAAACGTCGAAATGATCTCTTGCCAAACTTGATTGAGACTGTAAAAGGTTATGCCAAATATGAAGGTTCTACCCTTGAAAAGGTGGCAGAACTACGTAACCAAGTGGCGGCAGCGACTTCACCAGCAGAAGCTATGAAAGCTAGTGATGCCCTTACTCGTCAGGTTTCAGGTATTTTTGCAGTTGCAGAAAGCTATCCAGATTTGAAAGCCAGTGCAAACTTTATTAAATTGCAAGAGGAGTTGACAAATACAGAAAATAAAATTTCTTACTCTCGTCAACTCTACAACAGTGTTGTCAGCAACTACAATGTAAAATTAGAAACTTTCCCAAGCAATATTATCGCTGGAATGTTTGGATTTAAAGCAGCAGATTTCCTTCAAACACCAGAAGAGGAAAAGGTAGTACCTAAAGTTGATTTTAGCGGTTTAGGTGACTAAGATGTTGTTTGATCAAATTGCAAGCAATAAACGAAAAACGTGGATTTTGTTGCTGGTATTTTTCCTACTCTTAGCTCTTGTTGGCTATGCGGTTGGTTACCTCTTTATGCGGTCTGGGTTTGGTGGTTTGGTTATAGCGCTGATTATCGGCTTTATCTATGCCTTGTCCATGATTTTTCAATCGACAGAGATTATCATGTCCATGAATGGCGCTCGTGAGGTGGATGAGCAAACGGCACCAGACCTCTACCATGTAGTAGAAGATATGGCTATGGTCGCTCAGATTCCTATGCCCCGTGTTTTCATCATTGATGATCCAGCCTTAAATGCCTTTGCGACAGGTTCTAACCCTCAAAATGCGGCGGTTGCTGCGACTTCAGGTCTCCTTGCTATCATGAATCGCGAGGAGCTAGAAGCTGTTATGGGACATGAAGTCAGTCATATCCGTAACTACGATATTCGTATTTCGACTATTGCTGTTGCCCTTGCTAGTGCTATCACCATGCTTTCTAGTATGGCAGGTCGTATGATGTGGTGGGGTGGAGCAGGTCGCAGACGAAGTGATGATGACCGAGAAGGAAATGGTCTTGAAATCATTATGCTAGTGGTTTCCCTACTTGCAATTGTGCTGGCACCTCTCGCTGCAACCTTGGTGCAACTAGCTATTTCTCGTCAGAGGGAATTTCTAGCTGATGCTTCCAGTGTCGAGTTGACCCGCAATCCTCAAGGGATGATTAATGCTCTACGTAAGTTGGATAATAGTAAACCGATGAGTCGTCCTGTCGATGATGCCAGCAGTGCACTTTATATCAATGATCCTAAGAAAGGGGGAGGGTTCCAAAAACTCTTTTATACCCATCCACCTATCTCAGAACGGATTGAACGTTTAAAACATATGTAAAATGAAGGCTGGGAAAAAGCCTTTAAAATCTGAAAAACGCATAATATCAGGTGTGCAAAAAACTTGATATTATGCGTTTTATTATGGGAAGATTTACTTTCTCTTCTCCTAAAATTGTGTTTTGCCCCACCTATCTGCTATGTTGCAAATTTATAAATCTTGTAAATCAACTGCTTCTAATCCTTTTTTTGTTAAGCGATAGATGATTGAACAGACCTCTTTTAAGAAACGACGGTCATGCGAAACAGTGATGAGACCGCCTGGATAGGTGGCAAAGAGTTTCCTGATGTGGGGTTGAGAAGTTGGAGAAAAATTTCGTGTGGGTTCATCCAGCAGAAGAAAGTTTGGTTTGCGCAAGACTAAATCCAAAAGCAGGAGTTTTCCCTGTTGTCCGCCAGATAAGGAGAGAATTTGATGCTGCATTTCTGGATAACTGAAATTGAGACTGGCTAAGTGAGATTGGATTTTCTGTAGTTCCTCTTTTTCCCCAGTTTGACTTAGATAGGCTATTGGTGATAAATCCAATTTCAGTTTTTTGTGGTAATCTTGTGGCATATAACCAAGTGAAATCTCTCTTTTTTGACTTAGCAGTTGTTGCAACTTTGCTAACAGAGTTGATTTCCCCATACCATTTGGGCCTATGAGACCGATTTTTTCTTGTCCACGGACAGTTAGTTGTAGTTTTTGAACCAAAACTTGGTCGCCAATGGACAAATTTTCTTTTTCCAGTTGGATTAAGACTTTAGAAGCCGGTAATGGTTGGATGTCTGAGAAGAAAAGTCTGATTTCTTCCTCTTCAAGTGGCTTTTGGGTTATAGACTGAGCTGCCCTTTCGTAGCGTTTTTCTTGAGAGAGGACAGTTTTCATCTTTTTAGCCAATAGGCGACCGGCAGTACTGTCTTTGGTAGCTCGAAGTGCAGTTTCTACATTTTGCTTGACTCGCCGATGTTTTTCCATGGTTTTATCATAGGCTCTTTGGTCGTTAGCAGCTTGCTGGCTTTGTCTGGCAAAATTAGCCTTTCTCTGCTCACTATAGCGATCATAGTCTAAATGCTCTACTAGCGTTTCCGCTTCTTTACGGTGCTTGACCAGTCGCAAGTGGACAATAGTGTCTGCCGTTTCAGAAAGAAAGTCCTCATCATGGGAAATGAAAATAACGGTTTGCCTAATCTTTCGAATCTGACCTTTTAGCGAGTCAACCGTCTCAAGGTCTAGGTCATTTGAAGGTTCATCTAAAAATAGAATCTCAAAGGGTTTGGCTAACTCATGGATGAGCTGAATTTTCAAAGCTTCGCCCCCTGATAGACTGCCAATTTCTTGGTTGCTAGCGAAACGATTGCTATCAAAGTGCAACTCCTCAGCCAAACGATAGAGGACACTGTAGTCTAAATCAATAGAATCTAAAAAGAAGTAGTCGTGTAGACTTTTCTTTTTCCGCTCTTCGGGGAGTTTTTGAGGAATGTAGGCTATTGATTGATAATCAGATTGAATGTCTCCCCTGATAGTGAAATCAGGTAAAGTTTCTCCCATTAAAGTTTTAAGCAAGGTTGATTTGCCATTTCCTTCTTCGCCAATAATAGCTACCTTTTCCCCGTCTTGGATGGTCATGCTTAAGTCGGCTACAAGGTCTCGTAAATCTTTGTTTTGAGTGATGGTCAGGTGATTGATTTTTATCATATTGTTGCCCTTTCTAGAATGTCGATAGTGCATAACAAAAAGCTCTACTTTACCTAGTAGAGCCAATGTCTATGTCAAAAAAACTCTATTAATACTCTTCGAAAATCAAATTCAACCCACGTCAGCGTCGCCTTACCGTATATATGTGACTGACTTCGTCAGTCTTATCTACAACCTCAAAACAGTGTTTTGAGCAACCTGCGGCTAGCTTCCTAGTTTGCTTTTTGATTTTCATTGAGTATAAAATGCCAGAAGAAGAGCATAAAAGAGCACACAAAAAGAGACAAAAACAAGATCTACTAAATAAAGGTTCTTTATTTGATAGACTTAGTTGTTCATGTCTCCCTTACCTCCGAGTATTAGTACCTCTATCCTATACCTTTCAGGATATTTTGTCAATAGAAAATTGGAAATTCTATGCTCTAAAATCCGAAAACAGGTCCATATAGAGTTAGTACGTGTTTGACATGCTCGTAATGGAACTTGTCATAGTTGCGCCAAGCGGTACGTGCTTGGTCGTTCAGTTTTAGGCTACCGAGACCTATCAGAAGACTGGTAAGTTGGTAAAATTTCTCAAGGTCTATTAAGATACTGTTGTTCAACTTTTCCGCTTTTTTGAGCTCTTTTATAGTAGTGTTTAGCAGCTCTTGTAGTCGAATATCATCTGCAGTACCCTGTTTGCAGATTTGGAAACTTTTATTTAACTCGGATAGGAGTTGGGTTGCATTAGTAATGAGTTCTTTGTCTTCCATGTGAGCATCCTCCTTGCTCTGATGTATTATTGCCTATAGTATAGCACTAAAAAACAAAATGTCATAGTAAATATGTTAAAAAATCGAATTTTAATTATAAAGTTTGCTGTGCTGATTTGTAGCCTTTTCATGGTATAATCAAGAGAGTAAATCTTTATGGAGGAAGTATGAAATTAAATATTCAAGAAATTCGTAAGCAGTCTGAAGGCTTGCATTTTGAACAAACATTAGACCTAGCCGCAGACCTGCGTGCACGCAATCAAGAAATTTTAGATGTAAAAGATATCCTTGCAGTTGGGAAAGTACAGTACGAAGACCGTATGTATTTCTTAGATTATCAACTATCTTATACCATTGTTCTTGCTTCAAGTCGCAGTATGGAGCCAGTTGAGTTAATTGAATCTTATCCAGTAACGGAAGTTTTCATGGAAGGCGCAACTAACCAGCTAGATCAAGAAGTTCTAGATGATGATTTGGTCTTGCCTATCGAAAATGGAGAACTTGATCTTGCTGAGAGCGTGTCAGATAATATCCTTCTCAACATTCCTATCAAGGTCTTGACGGCTGAAGAAGAGGCTGGTCAAGGATTTGTTTCAGGAAATGACTGGCAAATCATGACAGAGGAAGAATACCAAGCTCAACAGGCAGTTAAGAAAGAAGAAAACAGTCCTTTTGCTGGCTTACAAGGACTATTTGATGGAGACGAATAATGGTCTTGTCAAAAAAACGCGCACGAAAGGTGCTAGAAGAAATCATTGCTCTTTTTCCAGATGCCAAGCCCAGTCTTGATTTTACCAATCATTTTGAACTACTAGTTGCGGTCATGTTGTCAGCTCAGACAACAGATGCAGCGGTAAATAAGGCCACACCAGGTCTCTTTGCTGCCTTTCCAACGCCACAAGCCATGTCTGTTGCAACAGAGAGTGAGATTGCCTCACATATTTCTCGTCTGGGATTGTATCGGAATAAAGCTAAATTCCTTAAAAAATGTGCCCAACAGTTACTAGACGATTTTGATGGTCAAGTCCCTCAGACACGTGAGGAATTGGAGAGTTTGGCAGGTGTTGGTCGCAAGACAGCCAATGTTGTAATGAGTGTGGGTTTTGGGATTCCAGCCTTTGCAGTGGATACTCATGTGGAGCGTATTTGCAAACACCACGATATCGTCAAAAAATCAGCGACACCCCTTGAGGTGGAAAAGAGGGTCATGGATATCTTGCCACCGGAGCAGTGGTTAGCAGCTCATCAGGCTATGATTTATTTTGGACGAGCCATTTGCCATCCTAAAAATCCAGAGTGTGACCACTACCCACAATTATATGACTTTAGCAATTTATAAAATGGGTGCTCAAAAGTTTTTGCTTGATTTTAAGCATGCTTTGTGCTATAGTATTTGATAACTAAATATTCCTTTAAACCTGTCCCGTGAGGCAGGCAAGGAGCGCGATAAAGTAGAAGGGTGAAGTCTATACTGTTTGCAGTAGGGCTTACTTAGCTATACATTTCAAGTCTCCTTGTTTAAGGAGACTTTTCTTTTTGGAGGTTTGTCATGAAGGCAAAAGAAGTTGTAGACGAATTGACTGTCAAACGAGCGATTACGCGTATTACTTATGAGATTATCGAACGCAACAAAGATTTGAATAAAATCGTCTTGGCTGGTATTAAAACTCGTGGTGTCTTTATCGCCCACCGAATCCAAGAACGTTTGGAGCAGCTAGAAAATCTTTCAGTTCCGGTTGTGGAATTGGATACGAAACCTTTCCGTGATGATGTTAAAAGTGGAGAAGATACTTCTTTGGTTTCTGTTGATGTGACAGACCGTGAAGTTATCTTGGTGGACGATGTGCTTTATACAGGCCGTACTATCCGTGCTGCTATTGATAATATTGTCGGTCATGGTCGTCCTGCGCGCGTAAGTTTAGCTGTTCTGGTCGATCGTGGACATAGAGAATTGCCAATCCGTCCAGATTACGTTGGAAAAAATATCCCAACTAGTCGTTCTGAAGAAATCATCGTAGAGATGGCAGAACTTGATGGCCAAGACAGAGTTCTGATTACTGAAGAAGCATAGAAAGCTAAAGGAGTAGCCATGTCAGAAAATCAACAAGCATTGAACCATGTGGTGTCCATGGAAGACCTCACTGTCGATCAAGTCATGAAATTGATTAAGCGAGGAATTGAGTTTAAAAACGGAGCTCAGCTTCCCTATGAGGATCATCCGATTGTTTCCAATCTTTTCTTTGAGGATTCTACACGGACGCATAAGTCCTTTGAAGTGGCAGAGATTAAACTAGGATTGGAGCGACTTGACTTTGATGTGAAGACTAGTTCAGTTAATAAAGGGGAGACACTTTATGATACCATCCTGACTCTGTCTGCTTTAGGAGTGGATGTCTGTGTGATTCGTCACCCAGAGGTTGATTATTACAGAGAGTTAGTTGCTAGTCCCACGATTACGACTTCCATCATCAATGGTGGAGATGGTTCGGGACAACATCCTAGCCAGAGCTTGCTTGATTTAATGACTATTTATGAGGAATTTGGTCACTTTGAGGGTCTCAAGGTTGCGATTGCAGGTGATTTGGACCACTCACGCGTTGCCAAATCTAATATGCAGATTTTGAAACGCTTGGGAGCTGAACTTTACTTTGCTGGACCTGAGGAATGGAGAAGTCAAGAGTTTGCAGACTATGGGCAGTTTGTAACTATTGATGAAATCATTGATCAGGTGGATGTCATGATGTTTCTCCGTGTGCAACATGAACGTCATGATAGTGGAGCTATCTTTTCAAAAGAGGACTACCATGCCCAACATGGCTTGACTCAAGAACGTTATGATCGTTTGAAAGAAACAGCAATCCTTATGCATCCAGCTCCAGTCAACCGTGATGTAGAAATCGCAGACCACTTGGTTGAAGCACCAAAATCACGGATTGTCCAACAAATGACCAATGGTGTCTTTGTTCGAATGGCAATCTTAGAATCCGTACTGGCGAGTAGAAACGCCAACTAAAACACAAGACGTTAAAAGACGCCAGTGAGCGTCCACGAGAGGTGAAAATATGACAAAAAGACTTCTAGTATTAGAAGATGGCACAGTTTTTGAAGGCAAAGCCTTCGGAGCAGATATTGATGTAACTGGTGAAATTGTCTTTAATACAGGCATGACCGGCTACCAAGAATCCATTACAGACCAGTCTTATAATGGACAAATCTTGACCTTTACTTATCCTTTGGTAGGAAATTATGGAATTAACCGTGATGATTACGAATCCATTATTCCAACTTGTAAGGGAGTTGTCGTTTTCGAAGAAGCACGTAGAGCTAGTAACTGGCGCAATCAAATGACCTTGGATGAATTTTTGAAAGCTAAAAAAATTCCTGGTATTTCAGGAATTGATACCCGTGCTCTGACAAAAATTATCCGTAAGCATGGTACCATGCGTGCAACCTTGACCCATGTTGGGGACAGTATGGATCATGTAACTGACCAGCTCCAAGCAACAGTCTTGCCGACAGATAATATCAAGCAGGTTTCTACTAAAACTTCATATCCAGCTCCAGGAGTTGGTTTGAGTGTGGTGCTAGTGGACTTTGGTCTCAAGCACTCAATCTTACGTGAACTTTCTAAGCGTAACTGTAACGTTACGGTTGTTCCTTATTCAACAACAGCGGAAGAAATTCTCCATCTCAATCCTGACGGAGTGATGTTGTCAAATGGACCGGGAAATCCAGAAGATGTTCCCCAAGCACTGGACATGATTCGTGGTGTGCAAGGAAAAATTCCAATCTTTGGTATCTGTATGGGGCATCAACTCTTTGCAATGGCAAATGGTGCTAAGACCTACAAGATGAAATTTGGACACCGTGGATTCAACCATGCAGTACGTGAAATTGCTACAGGACGTGTGGATTTTACAAGTCAGAACCATGGTTATGCAGTCAGTCGTGAGGATTTGCCAGAGCACTTGATCATTACCCACGAAGAAATCAATGACAAGTCAGTTGAAGGTGTGCGTCACAGATACCAACCTGCTTTCTCTGTTCAATACCATCCAGATGCAGCCCCTGGTCCACACGACGCTAGCTACCTATTTGACGAGTTTATCGAGATGATGGAAGCTTTTAAACAATCAAACTAAGAACGAGTAAAAGCTCGTCGGAGAATTTATTTAATGTCGCCCTGAGAGGCGACGAATAGAAAGGCAGGTCGTTTCTTTTAGTCGCTATTAGGCGAACTAAAAACTCCCTGCACTAGATTTTTTACCGAAAAGTATCGTTTCGCTAAAAAATCGTCGGAGAATTTATTTAATGGCAACCCGAGAGTTGCCGAATAGAAAGGAGAAGATACATTGTTCGCTTAAGTGAACACGCCCTAAGAACTGTGTGAAAAAGATAAACATCGTCTTGATGCTGAAGGCGTCTGCACCGAGTTTCCTATTTTCGCTGTGTTCTTTACGGGCTTTGTATCATAAACTATGCCTAAACGTACTGATATTCAAAAAATTATGGTGATTGGTTCTGGTCCGATTATTATTGGTCAGGCTGCTGAGTTTGACTACGCTGGGACCCAGGCTTGCTTGTCGTTGAAAGAGGAAGGTTATGAGGTTGTCTTGGTTAACTCAAACCCTGCAACCATCATGACGGACAAGGAAATTGCTGATAAGGTTTATATTGAACCAATTACACTTGAGTTTGTGACACGTATTCTTCGTAAGGAGCGTCCAGATGCCTTGCTACCAACACTCGGTGGGCAAACTGGTCTTAATATGGCCATGGAATTGTCTAAAAATGGTATCCTTGATGAGCTTGGTGTTGAGCTTCTGGGAACTAAATTATCTGCCATTGACCAAGCTGAAGATCGTGACCTCTTTAAACAATTGATGGAAGAATTGGAACAACCCATTCCAGAATCTGAAATTGTAAACACTGTTGAAGAAGCTGTTGCCTTTGCAGCAACAATTGGATACCCAGTCATCGTTCGTCCAGCCTTTACACTTGGTGGTACTGGTGGTGGTATGTGTGCTAATGAGGAAGAATTGCGTGAAATCGCTGAAAATGGATTGAAATTGTCACCCGTGACCCAATGTTTGATTGAGCGTTCAATCGCAGGTTTCAAGGAAATCGAATACGAAGTTATGCGTGACTCAGCTGATAATGCTTTGGTTGTTTGTAACATGGAAAACTTTGACCCAGTTGGGATTCACACAGGGGATTCCATCGTATTTGCCCCTGCCCAAACCATGTCAGACTATGAAAACCAAATGCTACGTGACGCGAGCTTGAGCATTATTCGTGCCCTTAAGATTGAAGGTGGATGTAATGTTCAGCTAGCTCTTGACCCACACAGTTTCAAGTATTATGTCATCGAAGTAAACCCTCGTGTGTCGCGTTCTTCAGCCCTGGCATCTAAGGCGACAGGTTACCCAATTGCCAAATTGGCTGCTAAGATTGCCGTCGGTTTGACCTTGGATGAGGTCATCAACCCAGTCACGGGTTCAACCTATGCCATGTTTGAACCAGCCCTTGACTACGTGGTTGCCAAGATTCCTCGTTTCCCATTTGACAAGTTTGAAAAGGGTGAGCGCCGTCTTGGTACCCAGATGAAGGCGACTGGGGAAGTAATGGCGATTGGTCGTAACATCGAAGAATCTCTCCTTAAGGCTTGCCGCTCCCTTGAAATTGGGGTACACCACAATGAAATGCCTGAACTTGCATCAGTTTCTGATGATTCTTTGATTGAAAAGGTTGTGAAAGCCCAAGATGATCGTCTCTTCTATGTATCAGAAGCCATTCGTCGTGGCTACACACCAGAAGAAATTGCAGAGCTTACAAAAATTGATATCTTTTATCTCGATAAACTCCTACATATCTTTGAAATTGAGCAGGAGTTGGGTGCCCATCCACAAGATCTTGAAGTTTTGAAAACTGCAAAATTGAATGGATTTTCAGACCGTAAGATTGCTGAACTCTGGAATACTACAGCTGACCAAGTTCGCCAACTTCGTTTGGAAAACAAGATTGTTCCTGTTTACAAGATGGTCGATACTTGTGCGGCAGAGTTTGACTCTGAAACACCATACTTCTATTCAACCTATGGATGGGAAAACGAGTCTATCAAGTCTGATAAGGAATCCGTTCTAGTTCTAGGTTCTGGTCCAATCCGTATCGGTCAAGGGGTTGAGTTTGACTACGCAACCGTTCACTCTGTTAAGGCTATCCAGGCAGCTGGTTATGAAGCTATCATCATGAACTCAAACCCAGAGACCGTTTCTACAGACTTCTCTGTATCAGATAAGCTTTACTTTGAGCCATTGACATTCGAAGATGTTATGAATGTCATCGACTTGGAGCAACCAAAGGGCGTTATCGTTCAGTTCGGTGGTCAAACAGCCATCAACCTTGCGGAGCCATTGGCAAAAGCAGGTGTGACCATCCTTGGTACACAGGTTGCTGACCTAGACCGTGCCGAAGACCGCGACCTCTTCGAGCAAGCTCTTAAAGATTTGGATATTCCACAGCCACCAGGACAAACTGCTACCAATGAAGAAGAAGCAGTGCTTGCGGCTCGCAAGATTGGTTTCCCAGTCTTAGTCCGTCCATCTTATGTTTTAGGTGGACGTGCTATGGAAATCGTTGAAAACGAAGAAGACCTTCGTTCTTATATGCGTACTGCGGTTAAGGCAAGTCCAGACCACCCTGTTCTTGTTGACTCTTATATCGTCGGACAAGAGTGTGAAGTCGATGCCATTTCAGATGGTAAAAATGTACTCATTCCTGGTATCATGGAGCATATCGAACGTGCTGGTGTCCACTCAGGTGACTCAATGGCCGTTTACCCACCACAAACCTTGTCGCAAAAGGTACAAGAAACAATCGCAGACTATACTAAACGCCTAGCAATCGGTCTTAACTGCCTTGGAATGATGAACATCCAGTTTGTTATCAAGGATGAAAAAGTCTACGTTATTGAGGTCAATCCACGTGCCAGCCGTACGGTTCCATTTCTTTCTAAAGTGACCAATATCCCTATGGCTCAAGTAGCAACCAAGCTCATTCTTGGTCAAAAACTTGAAGAACTTGGCTACCAAGATGGTCTTTATCCAGAAAGCACTCGCGTTCATATCAAGGCGCCAGTCTTCTCCTTTACCAAACTAGCTAAGGTAGACAGCTTGCTTGGTCCTGAAATGAAGTCAACAGGTGAAGTTATGGGTTCTGATACGACTTTGGAAAAAGCTCTCTATAAAGCCTTTGAAGCTTCTTACCTGCATTTGCCAACTTTTGGTAACGTTGTATTTACCATCGCTGATGATGCCAAAGAAGAAGCCTTGGACTTGGCTCGTCGTTTCCAAAATATTGGCTATGGAATCCTCGCGACAGAAGGGACAGCAGCCTTCTTTGCCAGTCATGGATTGCAAGCCCAACCTGTTGGTAAGATTGGTGATGACGATAAGGATATTCCAAGTTTTGTTCGTAAAGGAAGAATTCAAGCTATCATTAACACAGTTGGAACAAAACGAACTGCAGACGAAGATGGTGAGCAGATTCGCCGTTCAGCTATTGAACACGGAGTGCCCCTCTTTACAGCCCTAGATACAGCTAATGCCATGCTTAAAGTACTTGAAAGCCGTAGTTTTGTCACAGAAGCAATTTAAATAGAAAAAAGAGAAGGTATAACGATCTTCTCTTTTTTGTTATATTTTTTCTTGTAAACTACTGCTTAATCAGCTTTTGCGATAAGCTTTAATACTATGACTATACCATTCTTGCATTTCCTTTGATGGTGGTGTCATATAATCCCCATACATCTGGGTTAAAAATTGATCATATTTTTTAGGGACGGGCAACATACGACCTTCAAACTCAGTTAAGATGAGTTCTTTAAAGGTATCAACTGGGAAGACTTCTTTCATACCTTCCTTACCAATCCCAATTCCTCCTTCATATTGAGGAGTATTGGTTGCAGCATTTTTAACTAGCTGATCAATTTTCTTGTAAAAGTAACGGGGATTGACCACTCGGAGGGCGTACCAGCTACATAATCTTAGAAAATCTTTTAATTTGCTATCACCGTGAACTGCTCGTGATTTTTTGATATAAGCTAGTTGACGAAGGGCTACATACTTATAACTCTTGTCGACAATGCTCAAGTCTGTAAAGCGATCAATTGGGAAGACATCGATAAAGAGACTGGTGTCATGACGCTTGTACTTAACATGGTCTTCGATAACAGTAGAAGTATCCAAAATCGATGCGAAATTATGGAAGTACCAAGAAGAAGTGTCGTAGGAGAGAACCTTATAACGTGGATGGTCTTCTTCCTCAATAATCTTCAATAAGCGATCATAATCTTCACGATAGAGAGAAATATCAATATCATCATCCCATGGAATCATACCTTTGTGGCGGATAGCTCCAAGCATGGTTCCGTAACTTAGAAAATAAGGAATATCATGTTTCTTACAAGTCTCATCAATATAGTCTAGCAGGGCTAGTTGAATTTCTTTAATTTCTTCTTTTTCTAAATACTGCATCCTAATCCTCCAATTTGTAAGCGTGAAATTCATGACTGTAGAAGCGTTTTTCTTCCGGTGGTAGGGTCATATAATCTCCATAAAATTGTGTCAAAATAGTATCAAATTTTTCTGGCGCAGGAAGGCTTAAATTCTCAAAGGGGAGATCGATTGTTTTATCGAAGGTACCACTTGGGAAGACTTCCTTTTCCTTAAATTTAGAAGGGATAAAAGCCATATACTGACCATTCTCACGATTATATTTTTGAATTTCTTTCTCGATTCTATTTGCGAAATAACGAGGAGAAACAGGTCGCAGGAGCAACCAAAAGGCTGTTCGTATCCAATCTTTTAAAAGGCTATCCTTATAGACAATATTTTTGTGTTTACTGAAAGACAGAAGTTTGAAGCTTTCCAGCTTATAACAAATATCAATGACCTTAGGATCATCAAAGCGATCCATAGGGAAAATATCGATAAAAACACCAGACTCATAGGTTTTTGTATTTCGAGTATCAATAATTTTAGTTGTACTGTCTGTTATTTTGATAAAGTTGTTAAAGTAGTTCTTATCAGTTTCTAAGGATAGGAGCTTATATTTGCTTTTTTCCTTTTGAAAAATGTTTATAAATCGTTGGTAGTCTTCTCGAGGCATGGACAGATCAATATCATCGTCCCAAGGGATAAAGCCCTGATGTCGAACCGCCCCAATCAGAGTACCGTAGTTAATAATATAGTTGATATTGTGCTTTTTACAGAGAGTATCAATATAATCCAAAATTTCTAATTCAATTTGTTTGGCATCTTCAATGGATAGTTGTTTCATTTTAAACTCCTATGATCTTTTGAATTTATTTTTTAAGGCTAGGACATGGTTTAAAAATTCATAGAAAATGCTATCTTTGGTGAAGGCAAGTAGACCAATATAAGAGATGGCTGATAGCAAGACAATCAAACCAGTATTAATCAAAAATGGCAAATTAATGACCATATCCACGGGATACAAGAAATTAATCAGGAAATAGATTCCTACAAAGGAAAGTGAAAAGAGCGAGTATCGAATAGTATAGCTGAAGATATGTCCTAAGTGGATGAGTTGTTTTCTATGGATGAAAACGATATAGAAAACAAGTAGAGAGGCCTCTGATAGCATAGTTGTGAGTAGGTAGTATTCAGGAGCCACGATATGGTTGAAAAAGAGGAGACTATTTAAGCCTAAATTGAGTAGCCCAGCAAAGACTGTGTAAACTGTGATACGTTTTTCATAGCCATTTGTAAAGAGAATTTGGGAACCAAGAATGGTATCTAGTGCCAGGATAATCGTACGAAAAGCGAAGAGAGAGGTTAAGATACCACCTCCGATATATTTTTCACTACCATAAAGTAGGATAGCATTTGGTCCTAAAACCATGAGTCCGAAACTGAGTGGAATGATAAAGAAGTTAAAGATTCGACTTCCTCTGTTAACCAGAGAAACATAGGCTTCTTTGTCGCCTTTTCCTAGATAGTAACTGAGACGAGGCACACTCACTCCGATAGCTCCTGTTACAACACCAGCTATAACGGTCACAATTCGTTGAGCCATGGTGTAGTAACTAACGTTGACATCAATCCCTGTTTTAACGAGGAAGAGACGATCCAAAAAAGTGAAGAGCATATTGGCATTGGCAAAGACCAACATGGCTGTTAAAGGGAGAAAGAGCGGTTTAAAATCACTTATGTGAATCTTAACAAGCTTAATGTCTCTTTTAATCCAAAAATAACTAATCAGATAGTTAATCAGTGTCGATAAACTCATCACAAGTGTATAGACAACAATATCGTGTTCATTTTTGACAAACAGGAATATAGAGATCAGCATCAGGATACGGATGAAGGCAGTCTTGTAAAAGAGAAAACTGTAATTTTCCAGAGCTTCATTGACCCACTCGATTGAAAAAATCTGGGCAATGAGTTGAATCCCCATAACAAGGTAGACCTTTTTGATGATTGGATTATCTGTAAAGAAGAGAGGATAGGCAAGGATATAGACAGCAGTGGTCAAAATCGTACAAGCTATGCACAAATAAAAAAGACTAGAGAAGGTTCTATTCAGATCTTTTTTGTTATCCTTGACATTACTGATGGCCCGTAAACCGTAGTTATAGACCCCATAAGTCGCAAAGGGCAAGAAAAATGACAAAATAGTGTCAACTGAGTTGAAGTAACCATAGTCAGTTCGGTCCAAGACACGCGCGACGTAGGTTCCAGTTAGGATGGGAAAAATAATATTCAAGACACGAATTCCCATATAAGATAGAGCATTTAATTTTATACTTTTCATTCAATTTACCTCGTTTTTCATTATATCATAAAGTTAGCTAATAAGAAATGAAGGGCAGTAAGTCAAGCAATCACTTTGAAGTTTCAAATCTTAATTTTAAGATTTTTTTAAGGAAAGTATATTATTCTGAAGAACTCTAAAATTTCACAGCTATTTATTAGTAATGACTACAGAATTCCTAGCCACTACTAGAAATGGACTAGTTTCTTTGAATAATAGAACTCCTTAATCCTTCTATTCTAGAAAGGGAGGTCCGGTATTTCTTTCATGATAGGACTAGATTGTGGTATAATAGAGAGAATAAGTTTTTTTAGTAAGACAAAGGAGAAAATAGATGATTTATGCAGGAATTCTTGCCGGTGGAACTGGTACTCGCATGGGAATTAGTAATTTGCCAAAACAATTTTTAGAGCTAGGCGATCGACCTATTTTGATTCATACAATTGAAAAATTTGTCTTGGAACCAAGTATTGAAAAAATTATGGTTGGGGTTCATGGAGACTGGGTTTCACATGCAGAGGATCTTGTAGATAAATATCTACCTCTTCATAAGGATCGTATCATCATTACAAAGGGTGGTGCTGACCGCAATACAAGTATTGAGAAAATCATTGAAGCCATTGATGCTTATCGTCCGCTTACTCCAGAGGATATCGTTGTTACCCACGATTCTGTTCGTCCATTTATTACACTTCGCATGATTCAGGACAATATCAAACTTGCGCAAAATCATGACGCAGTGGACACAGTAGTTGAAGCGGTAGATACTATCGTTGAAAGTACCAATGGTCAATTCATTACAGATATTCCAAATCGTGCTCACCTCTATCAAGGACAAACACCTCAAACATTCCGTTGCAAGGACTTCATGGACCTTTATGGCTCTCTTTCTGCTGAAGAGAAGGAAATTTTGACAGATGCATGTAAAATCTTTGTGATCAAAGGAAAAGATGTGGCCTTAGCCAAGGGTGAATACTCAAATCTGAAGATTACAACCGTAACAGATTTGAAGATTGCAAAAAGTATGATTGAGAAAGACTAGTAAAATGATTAATCAAATTTATCAACTAACTAAGCCTAAGTTTATCAATGTCAAATATCAGGAAGAGGCTATTGACCAAGAGAATCATATCCTCATCCGCCCTAATTATATGGCGGTCTGTCATGCGGATCAGCGTTACTACCAGGGGAAACGTGATCCCAAGGTTTTGAATAAAAAACTTCCAATGGCAATGATTCACGAGTCGTGTGGAACCGTTATTTCTGACCCTACAGGAACCTACGAAGTTGGTCAAAAAGTTGTCATGATTCCGAATCAGCCTCCTATGCAGAGTGATGAAGAATTCTATGAAAACTACATGACAGGGACCCATTTCTTGTCTAGTGGCTTTGATGGCTTTATGAGAGAGTTTGTTTCTCTCCCTAAAGACCGTGTGGTGGCTTATGATGCTATTGAAGACACGGTTGCAGCCATTACAGAGTTTGTCAGTGTCGGTATGCATGCTATGAATCGCTTATTGACCCTTGCTCATAGCAAGCGGGACCGAATCGCTGTTATCGGAGATGGCAGTTTAGCATTTGTGGTTGCCAATATTATCAACTATACTTTGCCAGAAGCAGAGATTGTGGTTATTGGTCGTCATTGGGAAAAATTGGAACTTTTCTCATTTGCCAAAGAATGCTATATTACTGACAATATTCCTGAAGATTTGGCCTTTGACCACGCTTTTGAGTGTTGTGGTGGTGATGGTACTGGACCAGCCATTAATGACTTGATTCGCTATATTCGTCCTCAGGGAACGATTCTCATGATGGGAGTTAGCGAGTATAAAGTCAATCTCAATACACGCGATGCCTTAGAAAAAGGCTTGCTCTTAGTTGGATCTTCTCGTTCTGGTCGCATCGATTTTGAAAATGCAATCCAAATGATGGAAGTCAAGAAATTTGCCAATCGTCTTAAAAATATCCTTTATCTAGAAGAACCTGTAAGAGAAATTAAAGATATTCACCGTGTCTTTGCAACCGATTTAAACACAGCCTTTAAAACCGTGTTTAAGTGGGAAGTATAGGTGCTGGAGGTTAATTGTGGAGAAAATCATTAAAGAGAAAATTTCTTCCCTACTTAGTGAAGAAGAGGAAGTCCTCAGTGTTGAACAACTGGGGGGAATGACCAATCAAAACTATTTGGTCAAAACAACAAATAAGCAATACATCGTTAAGTTCTTTGGTAAAGGGACAGAAAAGCTGATCAATCGTCAAGATGAAAAGTACAATCTTGAACTACTAAAGGATTTAGACTTAGATGTAAAAAATTATCTTTTTGATATTGAAGCTGGTATCAAAGTAAATGAGTATATCGAATCTGCGATTACGCTTGATTCAACGTCAATCAAGACCAAGTTTGATAAAATTGCTCCAATTTTACAAACCATTCATGCTTCTGGTAAGGAATTAAGAGGAGAATTTGCTCCTTTTGAAGAAATCAAAAAATACGAATCTTTGATTGAAGAAAAAATCCCGTATGCCAACTATGAAGCTGTTCGAGAAGAAGTCTTCTCCTTAGAGAAAAGATTGGCTGACTTAGGTGTTGACAGAAAATCTTGTCATATCGATTTGGTGCCTGAAAACTTTATCGAATCACCTCAAGGACGACTTTATTTGATTGACTGGGAATATTCATCAATGAACGATCCAATGTGGGATTTGGCTGCCCTCTTTTTAGAGTCTGAATTCACTCGTCAAGAGGAAGAAGCCTTCCTATCTCACTATGACAGTGAGCAAACACCTGTCTCTCGTGAAAAGATTGCGATCTATAAAATTTTACAAGATACTATTTGGAGTTTATGGACAGTCTATAAGGAAGAGCAAGGCGCAGATTTTGGTGACTATGGTGTGAATCGTTACCAAAGAGCTGTCAAAGGTTTGTCCTATTATGGAGGTTCAGATGAAAAATAAAAATGGAGTTTCTTTTGGTCTACTCTCAGGTATTTTCTGGGGGTTGGGTCTGACAATTAGTGCTTATATCTTTTCAATTTTTACTGACTTGTCGCCCTTTGTGGTAGCCGCTGCTCACGATTTCTTGAGTATCTTTATCTTACTAGCTTTTCTCTTGGTAAAAGAAGGAAAAGTTCGTCTCTCAATTTTCTTAAATATTCGCAATGTTAGTGTGATCATCGGAGCCTTGCTAGCAGGCCCTATCGGTATGCAGGCCAATCTTTATGCGGTTAAGTATATCGGAAGTTCCTTAGCTTCATCTGTGTCGGCTATTTACCCTGCGATTTCGGTTTTATTGGCTTTCTTCTTTTTGAAGCACAAGATTTCAAAAAATACTGTATTTGGGATTGTCTTGATTATTGCAGGGATTATTGCTCAAACTTATAAGGTTGAACAGGTCAATTCCTTCTACATTGGGATTCTCTGTGCTTTAGTTTGTGCCATTGCATGGGGAAGTGAGAGTGTTCTAAGCTCTTTTGCTATGGAAAGTGAATTGAGTGAAATCGAAGCCCTCTTAATCCGTCAAGTAACTTCATTCTTGTCCTATCTTGTGATTGTGCTCTTCTCTCATCAGTCATTTGCAGAAGTGGCCAATGGACAATTGCTAGGTCTTATGATTGTCTTTGCAGCCTTTGATATGATTTCCTATTTGGCTTATTATATCGCTATCAATCGCTTGCAACCAGCCAAGGCTACAGGCTTGAACGTGAGTTATGTAGTTTGGACTGTCTTGTTTGCAGTTGTTTTCTTGGGTGCACCGCTAGATATGCTGACAATTATTACGTCACTTGTCGTTATTGCTGGAGTTTATATTATTATTAAAGAATAAAGGAGATTCGTGTGAAAGCCATCATCTTAGCAGCGGGATTGGGAACTCGCTTGCGTCCTATGACTGAAAATACCCCTAAAGCCTTGGTTCAGGTTAATCAAAAACCCTTGATTGAATACCAAATTGAGTTTCTCAAAGAAAAAGGTATCCATGACATCATCATCATTGTTGGTTACCTTAAAGAACAATTCGATTACTTGAAAGAAAAATATGGGGTTCGCCTCGTTTTCAATGATAAATACGCTGACTACAATAACTTTTACTCTCTCTATCTTGTAAAAGAAGAATTAGCTAACAGTTATGTTATCGATGCCGATAATTATCTCTTTAAAAATATGTTCCGCAATGATTTGACACGTTCGACTTATTTTAGTGTTTATCGTGAAGATTGTACCAACGAATGGTTCTTGGTCTATGGAGATGACTACAAGGTTCAAGACATTATTGTTGATAGCAAGGCAGGTCGCATTCTTAGTGGTGTATCCTTCTGGGATGCTCCAACTGCAGAAAAGATTGTTAGCTTTATCGATAAGGCTTATGCAAGTGGTGAATTTGTTGATCTCTACTGGGACAATATGGTTAAGGATAACATCAAAGAGCTAGATGTCTATGTTGAAGAATTAGAAGGCAATAGCATCTATGAAATTGATAGTGTCCAAGACTATCATAAATTAGAAGAAATTCTTAAAAACGAAAATTAAAGATTCCAACATCTGGCTGAAATAGTCGGATGTTTTTTTGATTTTTTACGAATAAATAGATGAGTAGAAAAAGAAATGGAGATATTTATGAAAATCACAAACTATGAAATCTATAAGTTAAAAAAATCAGGTTTGACCAATCAACAGATTTTGAATGTCCTAGAATACGGTGAAAATGTTGATCAAGAACTGTTGTTAGGTGATATTGCAGATATATCAGGTTGCCGAAATCCAGCTGTTTTTATGGAACGTTATTTTCAGATAGACGATGCGCATTTGGAGAAGGAGTTTAAAAAATTTCCATCTTTCTCTATTTTAGATGACTGTTACCCTTGGGATTTGAGTGAAATATACGATGCGCCTGTACTTTTATTTTACAAGGGAAATCTTGACCTCTTGAAATTTCCTAAGGTAGCGGTCGTGGGAAGTCGTGCTTGTAGCAAACAGGGAGCTAAGTCAGTTGAAAAAGTCATTCAAGGATTGGAAAATGAACTGGTTATCGTCAGTGGATTAGCCAAGGGCATTGACACAGCAGCTCATATGGCAGCTCTTCAGAATGGCGGAAAAAGCATTGCAGTGATTGGAACAGGTCTGGATGTGTTTTATCCTAAAGCCAATAAACGCTTGCAAGACTACATCGGCAATGACCATCTGGTTCTCAGTGAGTATGGACCAGGCGAACAACCTCTAAAATTTCATTTTCCTGCCCGTAATCGCATCATTGCTGGACTTTGCCGTGGTGTGATTGTAGCAGAGGCTAAGATGCGCTCAGGTAGTCTCATTACCTGTGAGCGAGCAATGGAAGAAGGACGCGATGTCTTTGCTATTCCTGGTAGCATTTTAGATGGACTATCAGACGGTTGCCATCATTTGATTCAAGAAGGGGCAAAATTGGTCACCAGTGGGCAGGATGTTCTTGCGGAATTTGAATTTTAAGACGAAAGTTCGCTTACTAGACAAACTTTTCTTCTATATATAGGAGCTAAGTCTTGACAGTTATGGCAAAATGGTTTACACTTTATAAAGTTTATTACTTTGAAAAGGTGTGATACTGTGGCTACGGCAACAAAAAAGAAAAAATCAACTGTTAAAAAAAATCTAGTAATCGTGGAGTCACCTGCTAAGGCCAAGACGATTGAAAAATACCTCGGCAGAAACTACAAGGTTTTAGCCAGTGTCGGCCATATCCGTGATTTGAAGAAATCCAGTATGTCAGTCGATATTGAAAATAATTATGAACCGCAATATATCAATATCCGAGGAAAAGGTCCTCTTATCAATGACTTGAAAAAAGAAGCCAAAAAAGCTAATAAAGTCTTTCTGGCGAGTGACCCGGACCGTGAAGGAGAAGCGATTTCTTGGCATTTGGCTCACATTCTCAACTTGGATGAAAATGATGCCAACCGTGTGGTCTTCAATGAAATCACCAAGGATGCGGTCAAAAATGCTTTTAAAGAACCTCGTAAGATTGATATGGACTTGGTCGATGCCCAACAGGCTCGTCGTGTCCTAGACCGTTTGGTAGGCTATTCGATTTCGCCTATTTTGTGGAAGAAGGTCAAGAAGGGCTTATCAGCAGGGCGCGTTCAATCTATTGCGCTTAAGTTAATCATTGACCGTGAGAATGAAATTAATGTCTTTCAGCCTGAAGAATACTGGACAATTGATGGTGTCTTTAAAAAGGGAACCAAGCAATTTCAGGCATCCTTCTATGGAGTAGATGGCAAAAAGCTGAAACTGACTAGCAATGATGAGGTCAAGGAAGTCTTGTCTCGTCTGACTAGTAAAGACTTTTCAGTGGATCAGGTGGATAAGAAAGAGCGCAAACGCAATGCTCCATTACCTTATACTACTTCATCTATGCAGATGGATGCTGCCAATAAAATTAACTTCCGTACTCGAAAAACCATGATGGTTGCCCAACAGCTTTATGAAGGGATTAATATCGGTTCTGGTGTTCAAGGTTTGATTACCTATATGCGTACCGATTCGACTCGTATCAGTCCAGTAGCGCAGAACGAAGCAGCAAGTTTCATTACGGACCGTTTTGGTAGCAAGTATTCTAAGCATGGTAGCAAGGTCAAAAATGCTTCAGGAGCTCAGGATGCCCACGAGGCTATTCGTCCGTCTAGTGTCTTTAATACACCTGAAAGTATTGCTAAGTATTTGGACAAGGATCAGCTCAAGCTTTATACCCTTATCTGGAATCGTTTTGTAGCGAGTCAGATGACAGCTGCTGTCTTTGATACTATGGCTGTTAAATTGTCTCAAAATGGGGTTCAATTTGCTGCTAATGGTAGTCAGGTTAAGTTTGATGGTTATCTTGCCATTTATAATGATTCTGATAAGAATAAGATGTTACCGGACATGGCTGTTGGAGATGTAGTCAAGCAGGTAAATAGCAAACCAGAGCAACATTTCACTCAACCGCCTGCTCGCTATTCTGAAGCGACACTGATCAAGACCTTGGAGGAAAATGGGGTTGGCCGTCCGTCAACCTACGCACCAACAATTGAAACCATTCAGAAACGTTATTATGTTCGCCTTGCAGCCAAACGCTTTGAACCGACAGAGTTGGGAGAAATTGTTAATAAGCTCATCGTTGAATATTTCCCAGATATCGTAAACGTGACCTTTACAGCTGAAATGGAAGGCAAACTGGATGATGTCGAAGTCGGAAAAGAGCAGTGGCAACGTGTCATTGATGCCTTTTACAAACCATTCTCCAAAGAAGTGGCCAAGGCTGAAGAAGAAATGGAGAAAATCCAGATTAAGGATGAACCAGCTGGATTTGATTGTGAAGTGTGTGGCAGTCCAATGGTCATTAAACTTGGTCGTTTTGGTAAGTTCTATGCTTGTAGCAATTTCCCAGATTGCCGTCATACCCAAGCAATCGTGAAAGAAATCGGTGTTGAGTGTCCAAGTTGTCATCAGGGACAAATCATTGAGCGTAAAACCAAGCGTAACCGTCTCTTCTATGGTTGCAATCGCTATCCAGAATGTGAATTTACCTCTTGGGATAAGCCTGTTGGTCGTGACTGTCCAAAATGTGGCAATTTCCTCATGGAGAAAAAAGTCCGTGGTGGTGGCAAGCAGGTTGTATGTAGTAATGGTGACTACGAAGAAGAAAAGATTAAATAAGAGGAGAGTCCTGAAAGTGAATTTCAGGCTCTTTTTGGTTGGAACTTGACAAAATTCACCATTGTATGCGAAACTAGAAGAAGATTATTTTATACTCAATGAAAATCAAAGAGCAAACTAGGAAACTAACCGCAGGTTGCTCAAAGCACTGCTTTGAGGTTGCAGAAGAGACTGACGAAGTCAGGAACCATACCTACGGTAAGGGTGACGTTGACGCGGTTTGAAGAGATTTTCGAAGAGTATTAACTAGGAGAAGTTATGCGTCTTATCTATCTAATTATTGGTTTCTTATCACTGGCCTTGGCTATTATTGGGGTTGTTTTGCCCTTATTGCCGACAACGCCTTTTCTTTTGTTGTCTATTGCTTGTTTCTCAAGAAGTTCCAAGCGCTTCGAAGATTGGCTTTATCATACCAAACTCTATCAAGCATATGTGGCTGATTTTCGTGAGACCAAGTCCATTGCGCGTGAACGTAAGAAAAAAATCATCGTATCTATCTACATCTTGATGGGAATTTCCATTTATTTTGCCCCTCTCTTACCAGTCAAAATCGGTCTGGGAGCCTTGACCATCTTTATCACTTATTATCTCTTCAAGGTCATTCCAGATAAAGAATAGTTAAAATAGTAGTTATTTCCCTTGATAAAAACGAAAGTATATTCACAACAATATGATATAATAAATTTAAAGTAATACTCAAGGAGAATCAAATGATTTACGAATTTTGTGCTGAAAATGTGACCTTGCTTGAAAAAGCGATGCAGGCTGGAGCTCGTCGAATCGAACTCTGTGATAATCTAGCAGTGGGAGGAACAACACCAAGCTATGGAGTAACCAAGGCAGCGGTTGAACTGGCATCTAACTACGATACGATCATTATGACTATGATTCGTCCACGTGGTGGCGACTTTGTCTATAATGACCTAGAAATTGATATCATGCTGGAAGATATTCGTTTGACTGCTCATGCTGGAAGTCAAGGGGTTGTATTTGGGACTTTAACAGCTGATAAGAAGTTGGATAAGCCTAATCTTGAAAAGTTAATTGCTGCATCAAAAGGAATGGAAATTGTCTTCCACATGGCCTTTGATGAATTGAGCGATGAAGATCAACTGGAAGCTATTGACTGGCTTAGTCAAGCTGGAGTCACTCGTATCCTAACTCGCGCTGGTGTGTCTGGCGACTCCTTAGAAAAACGTTTTGCTCACTATCACAGAATTTTGGAGCACGCTAAAGGTAAAATTGAAATTCTACCAGGTGGGGGGATTGACCTTGACAACCGTCAAACCTTTATCAATCAGCTAGGCGTGACACAATTACATGGAACCAAGGTTGTCTTTTAAAAAATAGAAAGGAACTGCTAGCTTTGGGTAGCAGTTTTCACTTATGTTTGAAATTTTTAAATCCTATCAGTTTAATCAAGAAAAGGCTCATGATTATGGTTTTGTAGAAAATGGTGGAGTGTGGACCTATAGTTGCCAAATTTTGCAGGATGACTTTGTCATGACTGTGTCCATCACTACTGATAATGTGAGTTTTCAAGTCTTTGACCAGGAGACTGGTGACCTCTATCCTCAAGTTCATATGGAAAGTATGACAGGAAGTTTTGTTGCAAGTGTCCGTGAGGCTTGTCTGGAGATTCTCTACCAGATTCGGAAGGCTTGTTTTGAGGTACAGGATTTTATCTGCCCTCAGACTAAGCGAATCATGACTCAAGTTCAGGAAAAGTATGGTAATCAGTTGGAGTATTTGTGGGAGAAATCGCCTGATACGGCAGTGTTAAGACATGAAGGCAATAAAAAGTGGTATGCCGTCTTGATGAAAATTTCTTGGGATAAGCTGGAAAAGGGCAGAGAAGAGCTAGTGGAAGCAGTCAACCTCAAACATGACAAAGTAGCCGATTTACTTTCAAAAAAGGGCATTTATCCAGCTTTTCATATGAATAAACGTTACTGGATTAGTGTGGCGCTTGATGATACTTTATCAGATAAAGAAGTATTGGAATTTATAGAAAAAAGTTGGAACTTAACCACTAAAAAATGAAACATTTCAATGGTTTTCAAGAACTTTCAATTAGCAAAATATTCTCTACTGAAGAAATTTTCAGAAAATATTGGATTTTTTCTTGACAAGCACTTTTGCCTATGCTAAAATACTAAACAAGATATCAAACGAAGGAGAAAGTCAAACATGAAAACAGCTAAGTTTAATCAATTTGCTTTGTTGTTGAGGTACTCGGGCTAGTGCAAAAAGCATTAGTCCTGTTTGGCTTACCAAGCGGGAGTGAATCAACATCTCGCTTGGGTTTCTGAGCGAGATGTTTTTTTAAAACCACATTTGGAAAAGGGGAAATCTTATGAGAACAGTTGAATTTCTAGATACCAGCCTTCGGGATGGAGAACAGACACCGGGTGTTAACTTTTCAATCAAGGAAAAAATTGCCATTGCAAGACAGCTGGAGAAATGGGGCATTTCAGCCATCGAAGCTGGTTTTCCAGCGGCTAGTCCAGACTCATTTACGGCAGTTCAGGAGATTGCTAAGACCTTGAAGAAAACGGCAGTGACTGGTTTGGCCCGCTCTGTCAAGTCTGATATTGATGCTTGTTACGAAGCCCTCAAGGATGCCAAATATCCACAGGTTCACGTCTTTATCGCTACTAGTCCCATTCACCGCAAGTATAAGCTCAATAAGAGCAAGGAAGAGATTCTAGAAGCTATTAAGGAGCATGTCTCTTATGCACGTTCCAAGTTTGAGGTTGTCGAATTCTCTCCTGAGGATGCGACCAGAACAGAGTTGGATTTCCTCTTACAAGTCGTTCAAACAGCGGTTGATGCAGGTGCGACTTATATCAATATCCCTGATACGGTAGGATTTACCACACCAGAGGAATATGGAGCTATCTTCAAATACTTGATTGAGAATGTCAAAACGGAACGTCAGATTATCTATTCGCCTCACTGTCATGATGACCTCGGAATGGCAGTGGCTAATAGCCTTGTTGCTGTCAAGAATGGGGCAGGACGAGTCGAAGGAACCATCAATGGTATCGGGGAGCGAGCTGGTAATGCTGCTTTGGAAGAAATTGCAGTGGCCCTCAATATTCGTCAAGATTACTATCAAGCAGAAACTAGTATTGTTTTAAATGAAACCATCAATACGTCAGAAATGGTTTCTCGCTTCTCAGGTATCCCAGTTCCTAAAAACAAGGCCGTTGTTGGTGGCAATGCCTTTTCTCATGAATCTGGTATTCACCAAGACGGAGTCCTTAAAAATCCTCTTACTTATGAGATTATCACCCCTGAATTGGTCGGTGTCAAGAGTAACAGCCTCCCACTTGGAAAATTGTCAGGTCGCCATGCCTTTGTTGAAAAACTAAGAGAACTGGCCTTAGACTTTACAGAAGAGGATATCAAACCACTCTTTGCTAAGTTCAAGGCATTGGCCGACAAGAAACAAGAAATCACAGATGCAGATATTCGTGCTCTGGTAGCTGGAACCATGGTTGAAAATCCAGAAGGCTTCCACTTTGATGATTTACAACTTCAAACTCATGCAGATAATGACATTGAAGCACTCGTTAGCCTAGCCAATATGGATGGTGAGAAAGTTGATTTCAATGCGTCAGGGCAAGGTTCCGTTGAAGCGATCTTCAACGCTATTGACAAATTCTTCAATCAATCTGTTCGCTTGGTGTCTTACACTATTGACGCGGTGACAGATGGAATTGATGCCCAAGCTCGGGTCTTGGTAACTGTTGAAAATAGAGATACAGAAACCATCTTTAACGCAGCAGGTCTGGACTTTGATGTGTTGAAAGCTTCTGCTATTGCCTACATTAATGCTAATACCTTTGTTCAAAAAGAGAATGCTGGTGAGATGGGACGCAGTGTTTCCTATCGTGACATGCCTAGTGTGTAAAGGAGAATGCTATGACAAAGAAAATAGTGGCCCTAGCAGGGGACGGAATCGGTCCAGAAATCATGGAGGCCGGTTTAGAAGTTCTGGAGGCTCTAGCTGAAAAAACAGGTTTTGATTATGAGATTGATAGACGACCTTTTGGAGGTGCAGGTATCGATGCTGCAGGGCATCCTTTACCTGATGAAACCCTCAAGGTATGTCGTGAAGCAGATGCCATTCTACTAGCGGCTATCGGTAGTCCTCAGTATGATGGAGCAGCGGTTCGCCCTGAACAAGGCTTGCTAGCTCTCCGTAAGGAACTCAATCTCTATGCTAATATTCGCCCTGTTAAGATTTTTGAGAGTCTCAAGCATTTGTCACCACTAAAATCAGAACGAATTGCTGGGGTGGACTTTGTCGTTGTGCGGGAGTTGACAGGCGGGATTTACTTTGGAGATCATATCCTTAAAGAGCGCAAAGCGCGTGATATCAACGACTATAGCTATGAGGAAGTGGAGCGGATTATTCGCAAAGCCTTTGAAATTGCAAGAAATCGCAGAAAAATCGTTACTAGTATCGATAAGCAAAATGTGTTGGCAACATCAAAACTCTGGCGGAAAGTAGCTGAGAAGGTCTCACAGGATTTCCCAGATGTGACCTTGGAACACCAGTTAGTGGACTCAGCTGCCATGCTCATGATTACCAATCCTGCTAAGTTTGATGTCATCGTGACAGAGAATCTTTTCGGAGATATTCTCTCAGATGAATCAAGCGTCCTATCTGGTACACTTGGGGTCATGCCATCAGCCAGTCATTCTGAAAATGGACCAAGTCTCTATGAACCTATTCACGGTTCAGCGCCTGATATTGCAGGTCAAGGAATTGCCAATCCTATTTCCATGATTTTATCAGTTGCCATGATGTTGAGAGATAGTTTCGGACGTTATGAGGATGCAGAGTGTATCGAGCATGCTGTTGAGGCAAGTTTGGCAGCTGGTGTTTTAACAAGAGATATAGGTGGACAGGCTTCGACCAAGGAAATGACAGAAGCTATTATTGCAAGGTTATGAAGTTAGACGTAAAAATTACTCTAGTCCTTTTGATTTGGAATGTCATGGTTTTCTTGATTTATGCTATTGACAAATCCAAGGCAAGGAGAAGAGCTTGGCGCATCCCAGAGAAAATCTTACTCATTTTAGCCTTTGTTTGTGGTGGTTTTGGTGCCTGGTTAGCAGGAATCATCTTTCACCACAAGACTCGAAAATGGTATTTTAAAACAGTTTGGTTTCTTGGGATGGTGACCACACTAGTAGCCTTATATGTTATTTGGAGGTAATGGATGGCAGGAAAATCGATTTTTGATAAATTATGGGATCGCCATGTCATCACAGGAGAAGAGGGGCAGCCCCAACTCATGTATGTGGACCAGCACTATATCCACGAGGTGACCAGCCCTCAAGCTTTTCAAGGATTACGAGATGCAGGGCGCAGATTGAGACGACCAGACTTGACATTTGGAACCTTCGACCACAATGTCCCGACAGTCAATATCTACGATATTCGAGATGTCATTTCCAAGGCGCAAATTGATAAGCTAGCTGAAAATGTTGAGGAGTTTGGGATTGAACATGCGGCCCACGGTTCTGAAAAACAGGGAATTGTGCACATGGTGGGACCAGAAACTGGACGGACCCAACCAGGAAAATTCATCGTCTGTGGAGACAGCCATACGGCAACTCACGGTGCTTTTGGAGCAATCGCCTTTGGAATTGGGACCAGTGAGGTCGAACATGTCTTTGCTACCCAGACCCTCTGGCAGGTCAAACCTAAGAAAATGTTGGTGGAATTCACTGGAGTTCCTCAAAAAGGAGTTTATTCCAAGGATTTCATTTTAGCCTTGATTGCCAAGTACGGCGTTGCTTGCGGCGTTGGCTACGTGGTGGAATATCGTGGACAAGCAATTGATGAACTGAGTATGGAAGAGCGCATGACCATCTGCAATATGTCCATCGAGTTTGGATCTAAGATGGGAATCATGAATCCGGATCAAACCACCTATGACTATCTCAAGGGACGAGAATGTGTGCCAGAGGACTTCGAAGAGGCTGTGGCGGATTGGAAAACAATTGTCAGTGATGATGATGCTGTTTACGATAAGGTTATTCATATGGATGTCTCAGACCTTGCTCCTATGGTGACCTGGGGAACCAACCCTGCTATGGGGGTTGACTTTGACAGTAGATTCCCAGAAATTAAGGATATGAATGATGAGCGAGCCTACAATTACATGGACTTGGAGCCTGGTCAAAAGCCAGCAGATATTGAACTAGGTTATATCTTTATCGGCTCTTGTACAAATGCTCGTCTTAGCGATTTGCAACTGGCTGCGCGATTTGTTAAAGGGAAGAAAATTGCTCCTAATCTAACAGCTATTGTGGTTCCAGGCTCTCGTCCTGTCAAACGAGCTGCTGAGAGGTTGGGCTTGGACAAGGTCTTTCTAGATGCTGGCTTTGAGTGGCGAGACCCAGGTTGCTCTATGTGCCTAGGGATGAATCCTGACAAGGTTCCAGATGGTGTCCACTGTGCCTCAACCAGCAATCGAAACTTTGAGGACAGACAAGGATTTGGCGCTAAGACCCATCTCTGCAGTCCAGCCATGGCAGCAGCAGCAGCTATTGCAGGGCGCTTTGTAGATGTTCGGCAAATGCCAGAGGCCCAGTAAGGAGAGGATATGGAGAAATTTACAGTTTATATGGGAACGACCGTTCCTCTCATGAATGATAACATCGACACCGACCAAATCCTACCCAAGCAGTTTCTCAAGCTGATTGATAAAAAAGGCTTTGGTAAGTACCTCATGTATGCTTGGCGTTATCTGGACGACAAGTATACTGAGGACCCAGACTTTGTCTTTAACCGACCTGAATATCGGGAAGCCAGTATTCTCATCTCAGGGGATAACTTCGGCGCAGGTTCTTCAAGGGAACACGCAGCTTGGGCTCTAGCGGACTATGGTTTTAAAGTCGTAATTGCAGGGTCTTTTGGAGATATTCATTACAATAATGAACTCAATAATGGTATGTTGCCTATTGTTCAGCCCAGAGAGGTTAGAGAGAAACTAGCCCAGCTGAGACCTACCGACCAGGTAACTGTAGACTTGGAACAACAAAAAATCATCTCACCAGTTGGAGAATTCACTTTCGAAATCGATAGCGAATGGAAACATAAGCTCTTAAATGGTTTGGATGATATCGGTATTACTTTGCAGTATGAAGATTTGATTGCTGCTTATGAAAAACAACGACCAGCCTACTGGCAGGATTAGAAAAAATAGAAAAGGAAATAGAACTATGACAAAACACATTCAATGGAACGGAACACTTTCACAAGAAGGCTATGACATTTTAAAAGGTGAGGGCGGTTGTATTGTTTGCCCTACAAAAGTTGGTTACATCATCATGACTAGTGACAAGGCAGGACTTGAGCGTAAGTTCGCAGCCAAAGAACGCAATCGTAACAAACCAGGTGTCGTTCTCTGTGGTAGCATGGATGAGCTCCGTGCTTTAGCACAACTCAATCCAGAAATTGAAGCCTTTTACCAAAAACATTGGGATGAAGATATTCTTCTTGGTTGTATCCTTCCATGGAAACCTGAAGCTTTTGAAAAACTAAAAGCATACGGTGATGGTCGTGAAGAGCTGATGACTGACGTGCGTGGTACTAGCTGTTTCGTTATCAAGTTCGGGAAAGCTGGTGAACAATTGGCTGCCAAACTTTGGGAAGAGGGCAAGATGGTCTATGCCTCATCAGCTAACCCATCTGGAAAAGGAAACCGTGGTAAGGTAGAAGGTATCGGGGAACGTATCGAAGAAGCTGTAGACCTTGTCATCGAAGCAGACGACTACGTGGCATCAATCCAGCCTGACAAAACGATTGAAACTCGCTACGAGCAAGGTGTGATGGTCTCTATGGTTGATAAAGACGGTAAACTCATCCCAGAACAAGGAGGAGCACGCTCAACTTCACCAGCCCCAGTTGTGATCCGTAAAGGGCTTGACATTGATAAAATCATGATGCACCTGTCAGACACCTTTAACTCATGGGACTATCGCCAGGGCGAGTATTATTAAGATAAAAATGAAGTCTAGTGTTATGAGATATTTAAGCTCCTAACACTGGGCTTTTTGTTTAATTCCTTGCTTTGCTTCTTGATTAGTGTTATTATATAAAAAAATATTATATGTTAATGTAAAAATGGAGGAATTTATGTCGAATATAAGAGTTTGGAAAATTTCAGTTGGCGGGACCAATAACATAAAATTGCATAAGAAATCTTTTAAGGATAAAGTTCTATATATTGGATTTGAAAATATAGAAGAAAAAAATTATCCTTACAGTGGTGAAGAAAAACCTAGAAAACAAGAGAATCAAGTAGCACTCCTTCAACATGGAGTCAGTATAGGAGATTTAGTAGTAGTTCCTAGGAAGAATCTACGGGCTTCTTTTTTGGCTAAAATAATTGGTCCTTATCAATATGTTGAAAATAGTGAGTTCGAAGGGTTTCCAAGACGATTTGAAATCATTCCGATTAGTAAATTTGGTGATTTCCAGTTAAATTCTCTTGAAACCAAGAAATGGGACTTTACAACAGTATCTTTATTAACATATTCAAGTCTTGATGAGTTATATATGGATTTTAATATTGAAAAAGATAAGATTGCAGATATTAAAAACGAGGAAAACACATCAGAAAATATCAACGAGTATAAAAATATTTTACTGTCATCCAAAAACCTCATCCTCCGCGGTGCTCCTGGTACAGGAAAAACTTATCTTGCTAAAGAAATTGCTAAAGAATTAACGGATGGCAACGAAGACCAAATAGGCTTTGTACAGTTTCACCCATCTTATGACTATACGGATTTTGTAGAGGGATTGAGACCAGTATCTAATGGAGATGGTACCATTGAGTTTAAATTAGTAGATGGTATTTTTAAGAAGTTTTGTCAGAAAGCTAGAGACGCTAAGAAAACTGGAGGCCAAGATAATTTTGTCTTCATCATTGATGAAATCAACCGTGGGGAGATTTCTAAGATTTTTGGGGAACTCTTTTTCTCTATCGACCCTAGTTATCGTGGGGAAAAGGGAAGTGTTTCTACCCAATATGCAAATCTACACGAAACTGATGAAAAGTTTTATATCCCCGAAAATGTTTACATCATCGGAACTATGAATGATATTGATCGTTCAGTAGACACCTTTGATTTTGCTATGCGCCGTCGCTTCCGCTTTGTTGAAGTTACTGCCGAGAGTCAAGTTGGCATGTTGGATAAAGAGCTGAATATCCATGCAGAAGAAGCAAAAATTCGTCTAAGAAACTTGAATGCTGCTATTGAAAATATTCAAGAATTAAACAGTCATTACCATATCGGACCAAGTTATTTCCTGAGGTTAAAAGAAGTAAAATTTGATTATGAATTACTCTGGTCTGATTATCTCAAACCGCTTTTGGAAGATTATCTACGTGGTTCTTATGACGAGGTTGAAACTCTGGAAACTTTTAAAAAGGCATTTGATCTGACAAAGAATGAGCAAAAAGATCAGGCAGTAGCTGATGACAATGAAGGCGATGAAAACGATGATGCGGATTACTGATAATCAACACAAGATTGTTAAAGAAAAATTTGTTGAAGAATATCCTAAACTAAGCAGTCTTCTTTTAGACAGAACCTTGAAAAGTCTATCCAAAGATGAATGTATTTTCATTTTTCCAAATGATTTGAAGAATTCTCCTGACTTAGAGAAGGATCAAAAAATCTTTGAAACAGTTAATCAGAAAATCAAGACTGGAAATGTGATTGGTTTTCTGGGGTGTGATCAGGAAAGATTAACGATTTCCTCTCGCTTTTCTGATGAGAGTAATGACCATTTTTTGCATTATCTCTTACACAAGGTTCTTCATATCAATCTCACTAGTTTAGATGTTGCTTTGTCTCGTGAAGATAAGCTCTATCAACTTTTGATGTATTTCTTCCCTAAGTATCTACAAGCTGCTATTAGAAAAGGTCTTTATAAGGAATACCATCGATTTTCTTATAATGACAGTAATGTTAAGGGAGTGATTGATGTAAGAAAACATCTCAAGAAAAATCTTCCTTTCACGGGAAATATTGCCTACACAACGAGAGAGTTCACCTATGATAATCCCCTCATACAGTTGGTCCGTCACACTATTGAATACATTAAGAACCAGAAAAGAATTGGTCAAGGGGTACTAGATAATCTCTCAACTAGTCGTGAAAACGTAGCTGAAATCGTGCGTGTAACGCCTTCTTATAAACTAGCTGATCGTGCTAAGATTATTCGAGTAAATCAATCTAAACCTATACGTCATGCATACTTTCACGAGTACAGAAAGTTACAAGAACTTTGTCTGATGATCCTAAACCAAGAAAAGCACGGTTTAGGGTATCAAGATCAAAAAATTCATGGTATTCTTTTTGATGTTGCCTGGCTTTGGGAAGAGTATGTTCATACTTTGTTGCCAAAAGATTTCATCCATCCACGGAATAAAGAAAAACTAGGTGGTCTTTCGGTATTTTCTGTTGGGAAACGGAAAGTATATCCAGATTTTTATCAAGAAGAGCTTAAAATAGTTTTAGATGCTAAGTATAAAAAACTGGAATTGACTGAAAAAGGAATCAACCGTGAGGACTTATTCCAGCTGATTTCCTATTCTTATATTTTGAAAGCTGAGAAGGCTGGTCTTGTTTTTCCGAGCAAGGACAAGGTTGTTGATAATGAGATAGGAAAGCTAGCAGGTTATGGAGCTTTGTTGAAGAAATGGTCTATCCAAATCCCTCAGAAGTCTTCATCTTATCGTGAATTTTGTGAAATGCTGGAAAACTCCGAAGAAATATTTAAAAGTAATATTACTAAAGAAGTGGGGAGAAAATAATCTCTCCTATTCTTTCTATTTGTTCAAGTGAAATCCGAACAATATATTTTAATTTATAAAATTATTTGACAAAAACTGTACTTTGATTTATAATAAATTAAGGAAACGTCGGAAAAAGGCGTAGGGATGCACAAGCATAGGTAGGTCATTACAAAAGAAACGAGACATCGAGATGTTAAATGAATTTCCAATTTTTGATTACGAAGACATTCAATTGATTCCAAATAAATGTGTCATTAAAAGTCGTGCAGAAGCGGACACAAGTGTCACTCTAGGAAAGCACACCTTTAAACTACCTGTTGTGCCTGCTAATATGCAGACGATTTTGGATGAAAATGTAGCAGAGCAACTGGCTAAAGGTGGTTATTTCTACATTATGCATCGTTTTGATGAGGCAGGACGTATTCCTTTTATTAAGCGCATGCATGAGCAAGGGCTCATTGCTTCTATCTCTGTCGGTGTTAAGGATTATGAGTATGATTTTGTCAGCCAGCTCAAGGCTGATGCTCCAGAATACATCACTATTGACATTGCCCATGGTCATGCGGATAGCGTGATTTCTATGATTCAACACATCAAGAAAGAATTGCCAGATACCTTTGTCATTGCTGGAAATGTAGGAACACCAGAAGCGGTGCGTGAATTGGAAAATGCTGGTGCGGATGCTACTAAGGTCGGAATCGGTCCTGGTAAGGTTTGTATCACCAAGGTTAAGACTGGTTTTGGTACAGGTGGTTGGCAGTTGGCTGCTCTACGCTGGTGTGCCAAGGCTGCGCGTAAACCGATTATCGCTGATGGAGGAATTCGTACTCACGGTGATATTGCCAAGTCTATTCGTTTCGGTGCCAGCATGGTCATGATTGGTTCCCTCTTTGCAGGACATATTGAAAGTCCAGGGAAAACGATTGAAGTCGATGGTGAACAGTTCAAAGAATATTACGGTTCAGCCTCACAATATCAAAAGGGTGCTTACAAAAATGTGGAAGGCAAACGTATCTTGCTTCCTGCTAAAGGTCATCTGCAAGACACTTTAACTGAGATGGAACAAGACCTTCAAAGTGCTATTTCCTATGCAGGTGGACGTCAGGTTGCTGACCTTAAACACGTTGATTATGTTATCGTGAAAAACTCCATCTGGAATGGGGATGCTTCCCACTAAGACGGGCTATCCGTCTAGAAAAAAACTTGTTATTAGAGCAAATTTCTGTTATAATAAAACAAGTTTCCACCCTTAGTGTAATGGATATCACGTAAGATTCCGGTTCTTGAGATGGGGGTTCGATTCCCTCAGGGTGGATGTAAACATCCTAAAAAAGCCTTTAATAGGGCTTTTTATTTATCCTGCCTCAAATTTGCCCCTAATACTCTTCGAAAATCAAATTCAAACCACGTCAGCATCGCCTTACCGTACTCAAGTACAGCCTGTGGCTAGCTTCCTAGTTTGCTTTTTGATTTTCATTGAGTATAAAGCTGAAAATCTATGTTAAAGAATGCCCAACCCCCCTCCAGTCCCGTTTTAGAGTGACTCAGGAGGCTTTTTTTGATATAATAAAAAGGACTGTTATCAGTTAGAAAGAGGTTGGTATGAAAGAATTACAAACTGTACTAAAGAACCATTTTGCAATCGAATTTGCAGACAAAAATTTACTGGAAACTGCCTTTACTCATACGAGTTATGCCAATGAGCACCGCCTCTTAAAAATTTCACACAATGAACGCTTGGAATTTTTAGGAGACGCTGTTCTACAGTTATTGATTTCAGAATATCTGTATAAAAAATATCCTAAAAAACCTGAGGGTGACTTGTCTAAACTCCGTGCCATGATTGTCCGCGAGGAAAGTTTGGCTGGTTTTGCGCGTGATTGCCAGTTTGATCAATTTATCAAGTTGGGTAAAGGGGAAGAAAAATCTGGTGGTCGCAATCGTGATACCATTCTTGGGGATGCCTTTGAAGCCTTTCTCGGTGCCCTCCTTTTGGACAAGGATGTGGCCAAGGTCAAGGAATTTATCTATCAAGTCATGATTCCTAAGGTTGAAGCAGGCGAATTTGAGATGATTACAGACTACAAAACCCATCTCCAAGAGTTACTTCAGGTCAATGGGGATGTGGCTATTCGTTATCAGGTGATTTCTGAAACGGGTCCTGCCCATGATAAGGTCTTTGATGTAGAAGTTCTTGTCGAAGGTAAGAGCATTGGTCAAGGTCAAGGTCGTTCTAAGAAACTAGCAGAGCAGGAAGCTGCCAAAAATGCCGTTGAGAAAGGGCTGAATTCATGTATTTAAAGGAAATCGAAATTCAGGGATTCAAGTCTTTTGCTGATAAGACCAAGGTCGTCTTTGACCAAGGTGTGACGGCAGTTGTTGGACCCAATGGATCTGGAAAGTCCAATATTACTGAAAGTCTGCGTTGGGCCTTGGGGGAGTCAAGTGTTAAGAGTCTCCGTGGGGGCAAGATGCCGGATGTCATCTTTGCTGGAACTGAAAGTCGCAAACCGCTCAATTATGCTTCTGTAGTTGTGACTCTGGATAATCATGACGGATTTATCAAGGATGCAGGTCAAGAAATCAGGGTAGAGCGGCATATCTATCGTAGTGGAGATAGCGAATACAAGATTGACGGCAAGAAAGTCCGTCTACGTGATATTCATGACCTCTTCTTGGATACTGGATTGGGACGCGATTCCTTCTCCATCATTTCCCAAGGGAAGGTTGAGGAGATTTTTAATTCTAAACCTGAAGAACGCCGTGCCATTTTTGAAGAAGCTGCTGGAGTTTTGAAATACAAGACTCGCAGAAAAGAAACTGAGAGTAAACTGCAACAAACTCAGGATAATCTGGATCGTCTAGAAGACATTATCTACGAGTTGGATAATCAAATCAAGCCTCTTGAGAAGCAAGCTGAAAATGCTCGTAAGTTTCTAGACTTGGAAGGGCAACGTCAGGCTATTTATTTAGACGTTCTGGTTGCTCAAATCAAGGAAAATAAGGCTGAACTAGACTCGACACAAGAAGAGTTGGCTCAGGTTCAGGAACTCTTGACTAGCTACTACCAAAAGCGTGAAAAATTAGAAGAAGAAAATCAGAATCTTAAAAAGCAACGCCAAGATTTACAGGCTGAAATGGTCAAAGACCAAGGCAGTTTGATGGACTTGACCAGTCTGATTAGTGATTTAGAGAGAAAATTGGCCCTATCGAAACTGGAGTCCGAGCAAGTAGCCCTCAATCAACAGGAAGCACAAGCCCGTTTGGCTGCTTTAGAGGATAAGAGAAATTCACTCAGCCAAGAAAAATCAGCTAAAGAAAGTTCTTTAGCTCTCTTAGAAGAAAATCTAGTCCAAAATAATCAAAAACTCAATCGATTAGAGGCTGAATTACTGGCTTTTTCAGATGATCCAGATCAGATGATTGAGCTTCTACGTGAACGCTTTGTAGCTCTTTTACAAGAAGAAGCGGATGTCTCAAACCAACTGACTCGTATTGAGAATGAGTTGGAAAATAGTCGCCAGCTTTCTCAAAAACAAGCAGATCAACTAGAAAAACTCAAAGAACAATTGGCTACAGCTAAAGAAAAGGCGAGTCAGCAAAAAGAAGAGCTTGAAACTGCCAAGGAGCAGGTTCAGAAATTATTGGCTGACTATCAAGTCTGTGCCAAGGAGCAAGAGGAACAGAAAACTTCCTATCAAGCTCAACAAAGTCAACTCTTTGACCGTCTGGATAGTCTCAAAAACAAGCAGGCTAGAGCCCAAAGTTTGGAAAATATCCTTAGAAATCACAGTAACTTTTATGCAGGTGTTAAGAGTGTTCTCCAAGAAAAAGCCCGCCTTGGTGGAATTATTGGTGCTGTTAGTGAGCACCTGACCTTTGATGTACATTATCAAACTGCTCTAGAGATTGCGCTTGGAGCCAGCAGTCAGCATATCATCGTAGAAGATGAAGAGTCGGCAACCAAGGCGATTGATTTCCTCAAACGAAACAGAGCAGGTCGTGCAACTTTCCTTCCTTTGACAACGATCAAGGCTCGTACGATTTCTAGCCAGAATCAAGATGCTATCGCTGCAAGTCCGGGATTTTTGGGCATGGCAGATGAGTTGGTGACATTCGATAATAGGTTGGAAGCTATTTTCAAGAACTTGCTAGCTACGACGGCTATTTTTGATACCGTAGAACACGCGCGTGCAGCTGCTCGCCAGGTTCGTTATCAGGTTCGTATGGTGACATTGGATGGGACAGAGTTGCGCACAGGTGGTTCTTATGCAGGTGGTGCCAATCGCCAGAATAACAGCATTTTTATCAAGCCAGAACTGGAGCAATTACAAAAAGAAATTGCTGAAGAAGAAGCAAGTCTTCGTTCAGAAGAAGCGAGTTTGAAGAACTTGCAAGACGAGATGGCTGGATTGACAGAAAGTTTAGAAGCTATCAAATCTCAAGGAGAGCAGGCTCGTATTCAGGAGCAAGGCTTGTCTCTCGCTTATCAGCAAACTAGTCAGCAAGTTGAAGAGCTAGAAACTCTTTGGAAACTTCAAGAAGAGGAATTAAATCGTCTTACTGAGGGTGATTGGCAAGCAGATAAGGAAAAATGCCAAGATCGCCTTGCTACTATCGCGAGTGATAAGCAAAATCTGGAAGCTGAGATTGAAGAAATTAAGTCTAACAAAAACGCAATCCAAGAACGCTATCAAAACTTACAGGAAGAGGTAGCGCAAGTTCGCCTGCTTAAGACAGAACTGCAAGGACAAAAACGTTATGAAGTTGCAGATATTGAACGTTTAGGCAAGGAATTGGACAATTTAGATATCGAGCAAGAGGAAATCCAGCGCCTTCTTCAAGAAAAGGTTGACAATCTTGAGAAAGTTGATACGGATTTGCTCAGTCAGCAGGCCGAAGAAGCAAAAAATCAGAAAACCAATCTCCAACAAGGTTTGATTCGCAAGCAGTTTGAGTTGGATGATATTGAGGGTCAGCTGGATGACATTGCTAGTCATTTGGATCAGGCTCGCCAGCAGAATGAGGAATGGATTCGCAAGCAAACACGTGCTGAAGCTAAGAAAGAAAAGGTCAGCGAGCGCTTGCGCCATCTACAAAGTCAATTAACAGACCAGTATCAGATTAGCTATACTGAAGCACTAGAAAAGGCGCATGAATTGGAAAATCTCAATCTGGCAGAGCAAGAGGTTAAGGATTTGGAGAAGGCTATTCGCTCACTGGGTCCTGTCAACTTGGAAGCCATTGAACAGTACGAAGAAGTCCACAACCGTCTGGATTTCCTAAATAGCCAGCGAGATGATATTTTGTCAGCGAAAAACCTACTTCTTGAAACCATCACAGAGATGAATGATGAGGTTAAAGAACGCTTTAAATCAACCTTTGAGGCTATTCGTGAGTCCTTTAAAGTGACCTTCAAGCAGATGTTTGGCGGAGGTCAGGCAGACCTGATTTTGACTGAGGGAGACTTGCTGACAGCTGGGGTTGAGATTTCTGTCCAACCGCCAGGCAAGAAAATCCAGTCTCTCAACCTCATGAGTGGTGGGGAAAAAGCCTTATCAGCTCTAGCCTTGCTTTTCTCTATTATTCGAGTTAAGACTATCCCGTTTGTTATCTTGGATGAGGTAGAGGCTGCGCTAGACGAAGCCAATGTCAAACGCTTTGGGGATTACCTTAACCGCTTTGACAAGGACAGCCAATTTATTGTCGTAACCCACCGTAAGGGGACCATGGCAGCGGCTGATTCCATCTATGGAGTGACCATGCAGGAATCGGGTGTTTCAAAGATTGTTTCGGTTAAGTTAAAAGATTTAGAAGAAACAGTAGACTAGTTACCAAACGATGAGTCTGGGACAAAAAGATTTTGATTTTAGGAATTCTTTATTATAAATTTTAAAAATCGATAGATTAGACAAAAAAAGCGAACAAGACAGAATTCTGAGTTTCAGATAACTCGTTTTGTTCGCTTTTTATATTTAAGGCTAGACTTTTGTCCCAGACTCATTTTCTTAAAACTAACATCCTGAAATGTTTTTAAGGTCATTTCAGGAGTAAAAAATGACATTTGGGATTTCCTTTTAGCGAAAAGGCTTTCTCTATGATATAATAGTTTCATGATTACAACAGTACCTATAAAAAACGCAAAAGACATCGCAGTACCTGATAAGACAGTTCTTGTATTAGGCTATTTTGACGGTATTCATAAGGGACATCAGAAGCTTTTTGAAGTAGCTAGTAAGGCTTCTATGAAAGATTATATACCAGTTGTCGTGATGACCTTTACAGAGTCCCCTAAGCTTGCTTTGCAACCTTACAACCCAGAATTAATGCTTCATATTGTCAGCCATGAAGAACGAGAACATAAGATGAAATGGCATGGAGTAGAGGCTCTTTTCTTACTTGACTTTAGTAGTAAATTTGCTAGTTTAACGGGTCAAGAGTTCTTTGATACCTATGTTAGAGCATTAAAACCAGCGATTATCGTAGCAGGATTTGATTACACCTTTGGTTCTGATAAGAAAACTGCGGATGATTTGAAGGATTATTTTGATGGAGAAATCATCATTGTTCCTCCTGTTGAAGATGAAAAGGGGAAAATTAGTTCTACTCGTATTCGTCAAGCTATTCTTGATGGAGATGTCAGAGAAGCTGGTCATTTACTTGGCACTCCTCTACCGTCACGTGGAATGGTTGTTCATGGCAATGCACGTGGACGGACTATCGGTTACCCAACAGCAAACTTAGTTTTAAGAGATCGAACCTATATGCCAGCTGATGGTGTTTACGTAGTCGATGTTGAAGTGCAGCGTAAAAGATATCGTGGAATGGCGAGTGTCGGGAAAAATGTTACTTTCGATGGAGAAGAACCACGTTTTGAAGTCAATATTTTTGATTTTTCAGATGACATTTACGGTGAGACAGTCATTGTCTACTGGCTAGACCGTGTCCGTGAAATGGTCAAATTTGACTCTGTTGAAGAACTGGTAGATCAACTCCAGAAAGATGAAGGAATTGCTCGGAATTGGAAGGATGCTGAGTAGGAAATCGGAGTTTTATATAAAATTATCCATACTTTAGATTCTTATTTCTAAATAGAAAAAGTAGCCCTTTCCAGGCTACTTTTTTAAAACACGCGATACACGTAGGGATTTTCTGGTTTATCGACTTTGGTAAAGCTATCGATTTCCAAGGTTGGGAGGTTTTGTTTGAGTTCTTTATGATAGTGATTGACTAGTTTTCCTTTGGCTGTAATCCAGGTATTATTTTCATACTGACGGGTATTTCCCTTGGTCAGCAATCCATACACACCCGAATCTGCGATACAGTGAATAATGCCGAAGCGGAACAAAAATTGGCTATTGGCATGACTGGGGTCGTTATAGACAAAGCCTGTGAACTGGACTGTCTTACCCTCAAACTCATCTGGATAGTCGTAGATAGCTTCCATGACTTCCATATAGTTTTCGTTGGTGACCTGAATGCTATCTTTGGACAAGTATTTATCCGCCGCCATTCTCATTTCCTTTTCATAGGCTGTTTTTGAGAAATAAGAACTGGTATCTGGTTTCAAATATTGGCTTGTCGTCCCTTCGCTGGTCTGAATGGCTTGATCCGTTCCTTCTGATAAGGGGAAATGATAGCCTTTGGCAGATACGGTCTGAGAATCCAAGCTAACAGTTGGGAAAGTTAAACCAACAACAATTGGAATTGCCAGAAGAGCAATACTTATTACCTTCGCTAATCGGCTATTCAGATGACTGTGGGTTTTGACTTGCTTCATCCAGATATACAATTGAACAATAGCCAATATAAAAGAAAGCACCATGGAAATATAGGCCAGATAGGAATAGTGCATGTTGATGTACTGGTTTAATTTGCCCGACAGATGGAGATAAATGGTCAGTTCAAAATAGCCAGCTAAAACTAAAAATCGAATCATAGGATGACTCCAATCAAGAGAGAATAGACTAAAACGACCAGAGTTACAATCGTTATGAAGTGACTGATAAATCGTGCTTTCAAGTAATTTTTCATCATGAGAATATTTTTGATATCTAGCATTGGGCCAATAACGAGAAAGGCCAGAACTGGTGCCAAACCGAAACTCGAGAGAAGAGAAGCACCGATAAAGGCATCTGCCTCACTACAAAGTGAAAGAAGAAAGGCCAAAAGCATCAACAGCAAGATGGCAAAAAGAGGGGTCGCACTGATAGAAGTCAAAATGCGTGTCGGAACGTAGACCTGTATTATAGAGGCAAAGAGACAGCCAAATACCAAATAACGCCCCGTATCAAAAAATTCATCAATGGCCTGCACAAAGACTTGAAAAACTTTCTTTGCAGGGCTCAAGTGAGAAAAATCATGCTCATGACAGGCAAAACGATTTTCTTTTTGAATGGGTTCTTGCCAGAAAAATCCCAGAAAAATTCCTAGTATCACAGCTACAAGAATGGACCCCAGAGCTCGTAACAAGGCAACGTGAAAGGAGTTGCCAAAGGCAGAATAGGTCGCAAATAGAACAATGGGATTGATAACTGGTGCAGTCACAAGAAAGGGAACAGCCGTGTAACTGGGAACTTTCTTTTCCAGAAAACGATTGATAATGGGGACGATTCCACATTCACAAGAAGGAAAAAGCATCCCAACGAAGGTCCCAAAAAAGATTCTCCCCCAACGATTTCGAGGGAGAAGATGATAAACCTTGTCAGGTGTGATATAGACTTCAATCAGCCCTGAGACAATACTTCCTATCAGCACGAAAGGGAGGGCTTCAATGATAATGGAGAGAAAAATGGCTCCAGTCTGAAGCACACTAGATGGGAGTTGTTGGAAAGCAGTCATCTAGTTTTTCTTTTCTGCTTTGGCCTTTTTCTCTTTGTCATCAGGGAAAGTGACCTGCTTCAAATCTGGGAGTTTAGCAAACTCTTCAAACATTTTGTCCAAGTCGTCTCGTTTTGTAAATTTTACAGCCATAGGTGTACCTCGATTCTAAATTCTACCTCTATTATACTATTATTTTGAGGAAAAGGGAAAAGTTAAAATTGAGTATCTAACGAATAATAGAGCTTTATAAATCCTGATTAAGTCTGGTAGATTGAGAAAACTTGACAAAAAAAGTAGATAGTGCTAGAATAACATTAACGAAAGACATTTGAGGGCAGAAAGGTTCCTGCCGCACCTTGAAAAAGGTATCTGAGATGCTGGGTACACCGACCAGCCAAGTGTCCGTTATTTCAAAGGAGGGAGCTTAAATGCTCCTTTTTGTTTAAAAATTTCAAAAAAGATTATCCCCTCCGCAGGCTCAGGCTTGCGATTTTTTTATTTCTCAAAAACACGCATTTTGGACGATTAGAAACAGAAATTACAATCCTATTGTTCAAAAAAGGGTTTTCTTGAAGAATAGAGAGGGAGAATAGTGGCGCATTATTGTCAAAAATAAAAACAGTGAAAATTTAATCACTAATCCTTTTGTAATCTAGTAGAATTCTAAATTGAAACCTTCTCAATGAATAGAATATTGAAATGAAGTAAATTTATTTCCCAACTTATGTTTTAAAATTGTAAGAGGTAATTTGAAACGTTTAGCTTATGGTATAATAGGTTTATGGATAAAAAATATTTAAAAATTTCCCAAGATTTGGGTGTGACCTTAAAACAAATTGATACTGTCTTGTCTTTAACAGCTGAAGGGGCAACTATTCCCTTTATCGCGCGTTATCGCAAGGACATGACTGGTAGTCTGGATGAGGTGGCGATTAAGGCTATTATCGACTTGGATAAAAGTCTGACAAATCTCAACGACCGTAAGGAAGCTGTTTTAGCTAAGATTCAAGAACAAGGCAAGTTGACCAAGGAGTTGGAAGAGGCAATCTTAGCTGCCGAAAAATTAGCAGACGTAGAAGAACTCTATCTACCTTTTAAAGAAAAACGTCGGACTAAGGCAACCATTGCCCGTGAAGCTGGACTCTTTCCTCTTGCTCGCTTGATTTTGCAGAATGTAACTGACTTAGAGAAGGAAGCTGAAAAGTTCGTCTGTGAAGGATTTGCGACTGGCAAGGAAGCCTTAGCTGGTGCAGTTGATATCTTGGTCGAAGCCTTATCGGAGGATGTCAATTTACGTGCTATGACTTATCAGGAAGTGCTGAGACACTCTAAACTCACTTCTCAAGTTAAGGATGAAAGTCTCGATGAAAAGCAGGTTTTTCAGATTTATTATGATTTTTCAGAGACGGTTGGAAATATGCAGGGTTATCGTACCTTGGCTCTCAATCGTGGGGAGAAGCTAGGTGTCTTGAAGGTCGGTTTTGAACATGCGACAGACCGTATTCTTGCCTTCTTTGCTGCTCGTTTCAAGGTGAAAAATGCCTATATTGATGAAGTGGTTCAGCAATCTGTTAAGAAAAAAGTCTTGCCTGCTATCGAGCGTCGCATTCGGACAGAATTGACTGAGAAAGCGGAAGAAGGAGCTATCCAACTCTTTTCGGACAACCTGCGTAATCTCCTCTTGGTTGCTCCTCTAAAAGGGCGCGTGGTTCTTGGATTTGACCCTGCCTTTCGTACAGGTGCCAAGCTAGCTGTCGTTGATGCTACAGGAAAAATGCTGACAACTCAGGTCATTTATCCCGTTAAACCAGCATCAGCTCGTCAAATCGAAGTAGCCAAGAAAGATTTGGCAGACTTGATTGGTCAGTACGGGGTGGAAATTATTGCCATCGGAAATGGTACTGCTAGTCGTGAAAGTGAAGCCTTTGTAGCGGAAGTTCTGAAAGATTTTCCAGAAGTCAGCTATGTTATCGTCAATGAAAGTGGTGCTTCGGTCTATTCTGCCAGCGAACTTGCTCGTCAAGAATTTCCAGACTTGACCGTTGAAAAACGCTCTGCCATTTCTATCGCCCGTCGTTTGCAAGATTCTCTTGCAGAGTTGGTTAAAATCGATCCTAAGTCAATCGGCGTTGGTCAGTACCAGCATGATGTCAGTCAGAAGAAACTGTCTGAGAGTCTGGACTTTGTCGTGGATACCGTGGTGAACCAAGTCGGTGTCAATGTCAATACGGCCAGCCCAGCTCTTCTTTCACACGTAGCTGGACTCAATAAAACCATCTCTGAAAATATCGTCAAATACCGTGAGGAGGAAGGAAAAATCACTTCACGATCTCAAATCAAGAAAGTTCCTCGTCTGGGAGCCAAGGCCTTTGAGCAGGCTGCTGGTTTCCTACGTATCCCTGAAAGTAGCAATATCCTTGATAATACAGGAGTTCACCCAGAAAACTACTCTGCGGTTAAGGAGTTCTTCAAACGCTTGGATATCAAGGACTTGAATGAAGAAGCACAAAGCAAACTCAAGTCGCTTTCAGTCAAGGAAATGGCGCAAGAGCTAGACCTTGGTCCAGAAACTCTTAAAGATATCATTGCAGATCTTCTCAAACCAGGTCGAGATTTCCGTGATTCCTTTGACGCACCTGTGCTTCGCCAAGATGTCCTAGATATCAAGGATTTAGTGGTTGGTCAGAAGCTAGAGGGTGTGGTGCGTAATGTAGTTGACTTTGGTGCCTTCGTTGACATTGGAATTCACGAGGACGGTTTGATTCATATTTCCCACATGAGTCGCAAATTTATCAAACATCCCAGCCAAGTGGTGTCAGTCGGAGATTTGGTAACAGTTTGGGTTAAGAAAATAGATACTGAACGTGAAAAAGTCAATCTGTCGCTCCTAGCTCCAAATGAAACTGACTGATTACGTTAAGCAGGTCTCACTAGCAGACTTCGGCAGACCTTTTATCCATCATGCCCAGTGGAATAGTCGTCTACGTTCGACAGGTGGACGATTTTTCCCAAAAGATGGGCATTTGGATTTTAATCCCAAGGTTTATCAGGAACTCGGTCTGGATGTTTTTAGGAAAATTGTCCGACATGAACTCTGTCATTATCACCTCTATTTTCAAGGGAAGGGCTATCAACACAAGGATAGGGATTTTAAGGAACTTTTGAAAGCAGTGGATGGATTAAGGTTTGTACCATCCTTGCCCAATAGTAACACCAAACAAATCAAGCTTTATCGTTGCCAATCCTGCCAGCAAAGGTATCAGCGCAAGCGAAGGATTGATACCAAACGCTATCGCTGTGGACTTTGTCGAGGTAAATTGCTACTAATAAATCAGCCTGAGGACTGATGAAAGCCGAGCCTACCCGTGATATACTATGTCTAATCTAGCAGAAAGAGGAAAAATCATGAACAGTAAATTTTATAAAATGAGACGAAATCGCATGATTTCAGGAGTTCTGGCAGGTCTGTCAGACAAGTGGAACTTTGATGTTACCCTTGTTCGTTTTCTATTTGCTATTTTTACAGTCGCAAACTTTGGACTTGGCGTGATTATCTATATCATCCTAGCTTCTGTCATGCCAACCAAGGAAGAAATCGAAGCAGAAATGTACGGAACAGGCCCACGCAAACGCAAAGAAGCCCAAGCTATTGATGACACTGAAGGCTGGTTTTGGTAAGGTAAATAAGAAAATAAGCTTTGTATTATATAATACAAGGCTTTTTTCATCTTGTCAGAATCTATGGCTAAATGGTATAATAAGCGTATAAAACGATTTTGATTATTATAGTGAAAAATTTTTCAAGAATCTATAAAGAGAGTTACTAAATGGAATCATAATCGAAAAATAATATTCATAAAATGTGGAGTTTTTTATGTTCGAACTAAATATAACAAAGTTAATTATTGTATGTGATGAGAGTACAGTTGGATATGCTAATTACTTACGCCAACTTGTAAGTGCTAATGACGATGAAGAAGACGTAATTATAGGAACTAAAGATGGTGCAATTAAAGTAAGTGTTTGGTTAGAAAAGCATTATTTAGATAATATGTCTACAATATCGTCTAATGAACATGTTTTGTTTATAGGAGAAAATCAAGCTAGTAAAGATGAAATACCAAGTATGACTGTAAAATTTGACCAACTTGGAATGAAATATGGATGGTTAGGCAAGCGTGGTATGATGCTAGTTTCAAGTACTATAGATAACCCAGATAGTTACAATGAATTTATTAATCTCTGTAGTGACTACAAGACTGAGTTTGAACTAATAGAGTTTAAAAAACCACTTCATGAACAAGCACTAGACGCAGCTGTTGGTGTTATGGGTGATATTCCTGATATTATGATGAATGTTGGAAATACATTATTATCTTTCTTGGGACCTGTGCCAGCTATTGCAGCGGATGCAGTCAATGCGGTTGCAGAAGCTACAAAATGGATTACAACAACAGATGATCAGAGAAAAATTACTGACCAACAATTCCGAGCTTTGACTTTAATATTATACATGGATGGATTATCAGAGTTCTTGGAGGGGTGATGAATGGATGGTTTTAGAGAGGGATATGAATTCTTTCAAAAGCGAGCTGGTAATTTTGCAGGAATTGTAGATGGAGAGCAGTATATAGATACTGTAAATTCAGAGATAGATAATTTGATGAACTCTATTAATAATCTTAAATCAAGTGGTTCACTTGTAGAAACATTAAAGGGAGATGCTGCTGAATTTTGGCACGGCGGAACCTTTAATATTAAGGCAGTTATTAATTCCTCAAAAAACAGAGTACAAGTTGATCGTAGCCATGATTTTGGATCTGCTGATATTACGGGAGTAAACTTCGATGCTAAGTTTGGTTTAAAATATTATAAAGATGCTACTTCGACTGCTAAACAACAGTCAAAGAGTATTATTGATTGCTATAATGATTATAAACCTAAAGGTATAAAAGATGAGTTTCCCATCTATTTAGAAAAGAGAAGTATGGACAAAGAAATAGATCCGAATACTACAGTCTATTTTGAACAACATAGAATTGTTCCATCTGATCAACTTGAGGAAATTATTGCAATATTAGAAAGTAAAGGGCGAGAGTATTCAATTAATTCCCCCAAAGGTTTTAATAAGTATGAGGATACTCGAAATTACCTGAGTGATAGAGTTAGAGATAATAAAGGAAATGAGTCAATTCCTTTATCTAAACAAGAAGCTCACGATCTAGCGCAATTGGCTAAAGAGGGTGGAGTAAATTCTGAGGATTTACACTTAACAACTGAAGAGCTTATTAAATACACTCATATATTAAAACAATCATACAAGGCTGGCTTAACTGCAGCAACAATATCGATGGTTTTGCAAGTTGCACCTGAAATATGGAATGCAATAGCTTATCTAATTAAGAATGGATATGTCGGTGAAAGACAATTTAAAAAAATAGGTTTTGCAGCACTTACAGGAGCAGGCGAAGGATTTGTAAGAGGTACAGTTTCAGCAGCAATTACAGCAAGTTGTCTGTCTGGGGTATTTGGAAAGACTCTTAAAAAAGCTAATCCATCAGTAATAGGTGTAGTGACAGTACTAGTAATGAACTCGATGAAGAACTCGTATAAAGCATTTACTGGCGAGATGAATAGAAGTGAGATGGTGACCGAGTTAATTAAAGAAATGTTTATTACAACCTGTGCATTTTCAATGGGATTATTAGGAAAAGCATATATCAAAATTCCGTTACCTAAATTTCTTTCTCAACTTAATGAAGTTGTTCCTTTAGGATACATGATAGGTAGTTTTGTAGGATCAATAGCTGGCTCTGTTATTTACTCTTCAATATACAATCCAGTGCTATCATTTTGTGTTGAGTCAGGATTTACTCTATTTGGTTTAGTAGATCAAGATTACGAGTTGCCAGAAGAAGTATTAAAAGAAATAGGAATTGAAGTTTTTGAATATGAAAAGTTTGAATACGAACCGTTTGAATATGAGAAATTTGAATACGAGCGATTTGAATATGAACAATTTGAGCATGAGAAACTTCATACGATATTCCTAAGAAGAGGAGTTATAGGTGTAAATTGTGTAGGATATTTATAATAGTCGGATTGAATATCTTTTATAAGTACGAATATATTTATAATTATAAAAGACAATTTTTTTCTATCTGAAATTAGTTTTATTAAGTTAAATCAGTCAATAACTATTAAATGCTGAAAAAGAAACGCAAAGAAGTCCAAGCTATTGAAGAAAATGATGGATGGTTTTGGTGAGGTAGAAACAGTTATTTTACTGTTAGTCTATGAATTCGACTAATCTATTTTAAAATTTTTGAACCCTTGTATCCGCAAGGGTTTTCTTCTTGCTTTCTTTTTATGGTAAAATATTTTTAATAAAATATCTACATTTCCTCCAATCTTACAAAAATGTAAGATTAAAGTCTCTTTTGTAAGGTTAGGTTATGGCAAGCGGTCTTTTTTTGATGTAAACTAGACTCATAAAGAACAAAGGAGTATCATCATGAAACAAATTTTACAGAAGAAAACAAGAAAACCAAGCCATAAAGATATCGAGCGCGTTCAGCTGGGATGCGCTATGATGCAAGCAACATTTCATTTGATGGGATATTAAGAAAGGAGATTCTCATGACACTTTTAGATGTAAAACACGTTCAAAAAATTTATAAAACTCGTTTTCAGGGCAACCAAGTAGAAGCTCTCAAGGATATTCACTTTACCGTCGAAAAGGGTGACTACGTTGCCATCATGGGTGAGTCTGGTTCTGGTAAATCAACTCTTCTCAATATCCTAGCTATGCTGGATAAACCAACTCGTGGTCAGGTTTATCTGAATGGAACTGATACAGCAACCATTAAAAATTCACAGGCTTCTAGCTTCCGTCGTGAAAAGCTGGGCTTTGTCTTCCAAGACTTTAACTTGCTAGATACTCTCTCTGTAAAGGATAATATCTTGCTTCCGCTTGTCTTGTCAAGAAGACCCATTACGGAGATGATGAAGAAATTGGTGGTGACAGCTGAGAATCTTGGTATCAACCAATTGCAAGAGAAGTATCCTTACGAGATTTCAGGTGGGCAGAAACAGCGTGTAGCAGTAGCCCGCGCCATCATCACAGAACCTGAAATTCTCCTTGCGGATGAGCCAACAGGAGCCCTTGATTCCAAGTCATCTGCAGCCTTACTTGATGTCTTTGATGAAATCAATGAGCGTGGCCAAACTATTCTCATGGTAACCCACTCAACAGCAGCAGCTAGCAGAGCTAAACGTGTACTCTTTATCAAAGACGGCATTCTTTACAACCAAATCTACCGTGGAGAGAAGACAGAACGTCAGATGTTCCAAGAAATTTCTGATACCTTGACTGTCATGGCAAGCGAGGTGAATTAGTATGTTTCGATTAACCAATAAGTTAGCGGTATCGAACTTGATTAAAAACCGCAAACTCTACTATCCTTTTGCGCTGGCTGTTCTCTTGGCAGTCACCGTCACCTATCTCTTTTACTCTCTAACCTTCAATCCCAAGATTTCGGAAATCCGTGGAGGGACAACCATTCAAGCTACTCTTGGATTTGGTATGTTTGTCGTCACCCTTGCGTCAGCTATTATCGTCCTTTATGCAAATAGTTTTGTTATGAAAAACCGTTCCAAGGAACTAGGGATTTATGGCATGTTGGGCTTGGAGAAGCGCCATCTAATCAGTATGACCTTTAAAGAGTTAGTGCTATTTGGAATTCTAACTGTTGGAGCAGGTATCGGTATTGGAGCCTTATTTGACAAGTTGATTTTTGCATTCTTGCTCAAACTGATGAAATTGAAGGTTGAACTGGTCGCCACCTTCCAGATGAAAGTTGTCATTACAGTACTTGTTGTCTTTGGATTGATTTTCCTAGGCCTCATGTTCCTGAATGCCCTTCGAATCGCCCGTATGAATGCCCTCCAGCTTTCTCGTGAAAAAGCTAGTGGTGAGAAAAAAGGACGTTTCCTTCCTCTCCAAACTATTCTTGGTGCGATTAGTTTAGGTATTGGTTATTATCTTGCGCTTACTGTAAAAGATCCTCTTACAGCCCTAACAATCTTCTTCTTAGCTGTTTTGCTGGTTATCTTTGGTACTTATCTTTTGTTCAATGCAGGAATTACAGTTTTCCTTCAAATCTTAAAGAAAAACAAGAAATACTATTACCAGCCCAATAACCTTATCTCAGTGTCCAACTTGATTTTCCGTATGAAGAAAAATGCGGTTGGACTAGCAACTATCGCTATTTTGTCAACAATGGTTTTGGTAACCATGTCAGCAGCGACTAGTATTTTCAATGCCTCAGAAAGCTTTAAAAAAGTTCTAAATCCTCATGATTTTGGGGTTTCAGGACAAAATGTTGAAAAAGAAGACTTGGACAAACTCTTGAGCCAGTTTGCAAGTGACAAAGGTTATAAGATTAAAGAGAAAGAAGTTCTTCGTTACGCTTACTTTGGTGTTGCAAACCAAGAAGGTAGCAAGTTAACCCTTTTTGAAAAAGGACAAAATCGTGTCCAACCCACAACAGTTTTCATGGTATTTGACCAAAAAGATTATGAAAATATGACTGGCCAAAAATTGTCTCTATCAGGAAATGAGGTCGGACTCTTTGCAAAGAATGAGGGAGTTAAAGAACAGAAAGCTCTAACTCTAAATGATCATCAATTTTCTGTCAAAGAAGAATTTACTAAAGATTTCATTGTAAACCATGTTCCAAATCAGTTTAATATTTTGACTGCTGATTACAATTACCTTGTTGTACCTAATTTACAAGCCTTTTTGGATCAATTCCCAGATTCGGCTATCTATAATCAGTTTTACGGTGGTATGAATGTAAATGCCAACGAAGAAGAACAACTCAAGGTCGCTGAAGAATATGATAAATACCTCAATCAGTTTAATGCTCAATTAAACACGGAAGGTAGCTATGTTTACGGTAGCAATCTAGCAGATGCTAGTTCTCAGATGAGTGCCCTCTTTGGTGGTGTCTTCTTTATCGGTATTTTCCTATCCATTATCTTTATGGTCGGAACTGTTCTGGTCATCTACTACAAACAAATTTCTGAAGGCTATGAAGACCGTGAGCGCTTTATTATCTTGCAGAAAGTCGGTTTAGATCAAAAGCAAATCAAGCAAACTATTAACAAACAGGTTTTAACTGTTTTCTTCCTTCCTTTGCTTTTTGCCTTCATACATCTAGCCTTTGCCTACCATATGCTTAGTCTGATTTTAAAAGTGATTGGTGTAATAGATACGAATATGATGTTGACTGTGACCTTGTCTATCTGCGCTATCTTCCTCATCGCCTATGTGCTGATTTTCATGATTACTTCAAGAAGTTATCGCAAGATTGTCCAAATGTAAAAAAGATACCTCGACTTCAAAATCGAGGTATTTCTTGTATTTTATACTCAATGAAAATCAAAGAGCAAACTAGGAAGCTAGCCACAGGTTGCTCAAAACACAGTTTTGAGGTTGTAGATAAGACTGACGAAGTCAGCGACCATATCTACGGCAAGGCAACGCTGACGTGGTTTGAAGAGATTTTCGAAGAGTATTAAATGCTGAAAAGTTGTCCGAGCAGGAAAGTAACTCCCATAGTCAAGAGACCAATAGCTAGGTTTCGAATCATAGCTGTTTTGGTTGGGGCTTTTCCAAGTTTGGCACTAGTGTAACCAGTGAGAAGAAGGGCCACACCGACGATAAGGACAGTAACAGGGATGCGGTATTCACTTGGGAAAATGGTAATTGAAAGCATTGGTGGTAAGCTACCAAGGAAAAAAGAAATAAAGCTAGAGATAGCAGCATGCCAAGGATTGGTAAACACTTCATACTCAATCCCATATTTTTCCTCTACCAAAGCCTTGAGCGGATTATTTAAAAAGGCTTTGTTGGTGAGAAGTTGGGCTGATGTTTCACACTCACCATTTTGAATATAGGCAGCATAGAGGGACTTTTTGGCTAGTTCCATATCTTGGTCTAGCAAGACTTGCTCACGCGCAACGGCTGCTTCCTCGGTATCTTTTTGAGTTGAAACGGATACATATTCTCCACCAGCCATTGAAAAGGCACCTGCCAAAATAGCTGCAAAGCCTGATAAAAAGATAATCCAGATATTGGTCGTGGCACTAGCAACCCCGATAACCACACCAGCAATGGAAATAATCCCATCATTGGCACCAAGCACACCCGCACGCAGGATATTTAAACGACCTGCAAAATTTGAATCAATTTCGTGATTTGTTTCTGACATATTATTCTCCTTTTTATCCAGTATAAAGGAAAAATATAAGGAAATCAATCTTTTAAAACTGTCTGAAAAAAGTTGCACGATTTTAATTTTTTAAGAGTTTTTAAGTTGAAATCAGTACTAGCTAGTAGGAAAGGATAAAAGATAGGTAAAGCTGATAGACTCGTCCTTTTTCTAGCTATCTATGGTATAATAGAAGGTAGATTTACTAATCGGAGTAAGAAAGATTTTATGATTAAACTAGTAGCAACGGATATGGACGGAACCTTCCTAGATGGGAATGGACGCTTTGATATGAACCGCCTCAAGTCTCTTTTGGCTTCCTACAAGGAAAAAGGGATTTACTTTGCGGTAGCTTCAGGGCGCGGATTTCTGTCTCTAGAAAAATTATTTGCTGATGTTCGTGATGACATTATTTTCATCGCGGAAAATGGCAGTTTGGTAGAATATCAAGGTCAGGACTTGTATGAAGCGACTATGTCTCGTGACTTTTATCTATCAACTTTTGAAATGCTGAAAACTTCACCTTATGTAGATATCAATAAACTGCTCTTGACGGGAAAAAAGGGAGCTTATGTTCTAGATACGGTTGATGAGACCTATTTGAAAGTGAGCCAGCACTATAATGAAAATATCCAAAAAGTAGCGAGTTTGGAAGATATCACAGATGACATTTTCAAATTTACAACCAACTTCACAGAAGAAACGCTAGAAGCTGGGGAAGCTTGGGTCAATGAAAACGTTCCTGGTGTTAAGGCCATGACAACTGGTTTTGAATCCATTGATATTGTTCTGGACTATGTCGATAAGGGTGTGGCTATTGTTGAATTAGCTAAAAAACTTGGTATCACAATGGATCAGGTTATGGCTTTTGGAGACAATCTAAATGACTTGCATATGATGCAGGTTGTGGGACATCCTGTAGCTCCTGAAAATGCACGACCTGAAATTTTAGAATTAGCAGAGACAGTGATTGGTCACCATAAGGACCAGTCGGTTATAGCTTATATGGAGGGCTTATAATGGCAGATATAAAATTGATTGCATTGGACTTGGACGGTACCTTGCTGACTACTGATAAAAGGCTGATGGATCGCACCAAGGCAACCTTGAAAGCTGCGCGTGATCGTGGTATTAAGGTCGTATTGACAACTGGTCGCCCTTTAAAAGCTATGGATTTCTTTCTCCATGAGCTAGGGACTGATGGTCAGGAAGATGAGTATACGATTACTTTTAATGGTGGTTTGGTTCAGAAAAATACAGGTGAAATCCTTGATAAAACAGTCTTTTCATATGATGATGTGGCACGCTTGTATGAGGAAACAGAGAAATTATCACTGCCTCTTGATGCCATCTCAGAAGGAACTGTTTATCAAATTCAATCTGACCAAGAAAGTCTTTATGCCAAATTCAATCCAGCTTTGACTTTTGTTCCAGTTGACTTTGAAGACCTATCTAGTCAAATGACTTATAATAAATGCGTGACTGCCTTTGCTCAAGAACCCTTGGATGCAGCCATTCAAGAGATTTCTCCAGAATTGTTTGATCAATATGAAATCTTTAAGTCACGTGAAATGTTGCTAGAGTGGTCACCAAAGAATGTTCATAAAGCAACAGGTTTGGCAAAACTGATCAGCCATCTTGGAATTAACCAAAGTCAAGTCATGGCATGTGGTGACGAGGCCAATGACCTCTCTATGATTGAATGGGCAGGGCTCGGTGTTGCCATGCAAAACGCTGTTCCTGAAGTCAAGGCAGTCGCAAATGTAGTGACGCCAATGACCAATGATGAAGAGGCTGTCGCCTGGGCTATCGAAGAATATGTGCTAAAGGAGAACTAAGATATGGGATTATTTGACCGTCTATTCGGAAAAAAAGAAGAACCTAAAATCGAAGAAGTTGTAAAAGAAGCTCTGGAAAATCTTGATTTGTCTGAAGATACAGAAGCTGAGGAAGTTTCTCAAGAAGTGGCAGAAGTTGAAAGTTCTGAAGAAGGTCTGCTCGAAGAAGAGGAAAATCAAGATACAGTTGAAGAAAGTCTGGATTCAGAGCCAGATGTAGAGGTTCATCAAGAAAAAGTCGAAGAATTGCTAAACTCAGAAGAAGTCACAGAGGAAGAGAATACTGAGCTCCTAGAGACTGTAGAAGAAAATAGTTCTGAAGTGCTTGAACCAGAAACGTCTCAAGTAGAAGAAACTGTTCAGGAAAAATATGACCGCAGTCTTAAGAAAACTCGTACAGGCTTCGGAGCACGCTTGAATGCCTTCTTTGCTAACTTCCGTTCTGTCGATGAAGACTTCTTCGAAGAATTGGAAGAATTGCTCATCATGAGTGACGTCGGTGTGCAGGTCGCTTCTAACCTAACAGAAGAGCTTCGCTATGAAGCTAAACTCGAAAACGCTAAGAAGCCTGATGCACTTCGCCGTGTCATTATCGAGAAATTGGTTGAACTCTACGAAAAGGATGGCAACTACGATGAACAAATCCATTTCCAAGATGGTTTGACAGTTATGCTCTTCGTCGGTGTGAACGGTGTTGGGAAGACAACTTCTATTGGGAAATTAGCTCATCGTTACAAGCAAGCTGGCAAAAAAGTCATGCTAGTAGCAGCAGATACCTTCCGTGCGGGAGCCGTTGCCCAGCTAGCAGAATGGGGCCGTCGTGTTGATGTTCCTGTTGTGACGGGGCCTGAAAAAGCTGATCCAGCTAGCGTTGTCTTTGATGGGATGGAACGAGCTGTAGCAGAAGGAATTGATATTCTTATGATTGATACTGCTGGTCGTTTGCAAAATAAGGATAACCTTATGGCTGAGCTGGAAAAGATTGGTCGTATCATCAAACGTGTTGTACCAGAAGCACCACATGAAACCTTCTTGGCTCTTGATGCATCAACGGGTCAAAATGCCCTGGTACAGGCCAAAGAATTTTCAAAAATCACGCCATTAACTGGAATTGTCTTGACTAAGATTGATGGAACTGCTCGAGGTGGTGTTGTTCTAGCCATCCGTGAAGAACTCAATATTCCTGTAAAATTGATTGGTTTTGGTGAAAAAATCGATGATATTGGAGAATTTAATTCAGAAAACTTTATGAAGGGTCTCTTGGAAGGCTTAATCTAATTAGAAGTAAAAATCCTGCAAGGTACAAACTTGCAGGATTTTTTGTTATTCTAAACGACCATCTTGACGATAGGCGATATCTGGTTGCCAAGTCCATTTGGCACCGAATTTTTCAAGTAGATCAAAGCTAGCTTGAGGTCCCATGCTTCCAGCTTTATAGTCATGAAGTGGGGCACCATTTTCAGCCCAGAGCTCTTCGATACGGTCAATCAATTTCCATGACGCACCAACTTCATCCCAGTGGCTAAAGTTAGTTGAGTTGTTATTTAAGACATCATAAATCAATTTCTCGTATGGTTCTGGAGAAGCACCAGTTGCGGTCGCATCTGTACGGTAATCAAGTGAGTTGGGAGCCAAGTTGAATTCTTCTCCTACTTGCTTCCCATTTAGGCTAAGAGAGAAGCCTTCTGTTGGTTGGATATAGATGGTCAAGATGTTTGGAGCAAGTGGCTCACCAAAGATAGAATCCATTTGTTTAAAGACGATGTTGACATGAGTTCCTTTTTCAGTCAGACGTTTACCAGTACGGAAAAAGAAAGGAACGCCACGGAATCGATCGCTGTCTATAAAGAAGGCACCAGATGCAAAGGTTTCAGTTATTGATTCTGGATTTACATTTGGCTCGCTACGGTAAGAGATATATTTCATGCCATCAATCTTACCAGAGCGGTATTGACCACGGATAAAATGTTCTTTAAGTTCTTCATCAGTTGGATGATAGAGATTTTTAAAGACCTTAATCTTCTCAGCACGAATCTCGTCTTTTGTGAAGCTTGCTGGCTTGTCCATGGCAAGGAGAGAAAGGAGTTGTAGAGTGTGGTTTTGGACCATGTCGCGGAGGGCACCAGATTGGTCATAGTAGCCACCACGTTCTTCTACACCCAAGCGCTCCGCAAAGGTAATTTGAACATTGTCGATAAAGTCCTTGTTCCAAACGTTTTCAAAAATCAAGTTTGCAAAGCGAACTGCAAAGATACTTTGGATCATTTCCTTACCAAGATAATGATCAATACGGAAAATTTGTTCTTCGTCAAATGTTGCTAGGAGCTCGTCATTCAACTTGCTTGCAGTTGCGTAATCTGTACCAAATGGTTTTTCAACGATTAAGCGTTCAAAACCTTTACCGTCAACAATGTTTTCAGACTTGAGGTGTTTTGCGATAGTTCCAAAGAACTGAGGCGCCATAGACAAGAAGAAGAGCTTGTTGTGTTCAGTTTGGTACTTGTCATTTAGTTCAGCCTGCAATTGACGCAAAGCAATGTAGTGTTCTGTATCATTGACATCATGACTTTGATAGTAGAAGTGGCTAGCGAACTCTTGAGCCTGTTCGGTACTATCTGCCAAATCAAGGATCGATTCGACTACAACAGATTCAAAATATTCCTTGCTCCAAGGACGACGAGCAGTTCCAATGACTGCAAAGTGCTCGGAAAGATTGCCGGATTTATAAAGTCTAAAAAGGGAAGGGTAGAGCTTGCGTTTAGCCAGGTCTCCACTCGCACCGAAAATTGTAACAATAACCTTAGATGACATCTAGCTACCTAATTTCTATTTTTATTCCTAGTCTTGCTAGGTATGAGGAAACCTCATTTCATAAACTTAATTCTAACATAATTTTCCGAAAAATCAAAAAATCCAATACGAGATAGAAAAAAACTGCAAGGAAATCCTTACAGTTTGACTTTAGACGTTTAAGACCTTGTCCAAGAACTCTTTCAGACGTGGGTGCTGTGGGTTATCAAAGATTTGATCAGGTGTTCCGTCTTCAAGGAATTCACCATCCGCAGTAAAGATAACGCGGTTGGCAACCTGACGAGCAAATCCCATCTCATGGGTTACGATAATCATGGTCATACCTTGCTCAGCCAATTCCTTCATAACGTTTAGTACGTCTCCGACCATCTCAGGGTCAAGGGCAGAAGTTGGTTCATCAAAGAGCATGATGTCTGGATTCATTGCTAGTCCACGAGCGATGGCCACACGTTGTTTTTGACCACCTGATAGGCTATCTGGATTAGCATTAGCTTTATCTGCTAGCCCAACCTTGTCAAGCAACTCCATTCCCAATTTCTCAGCTTCTTCCTTAGTCATCAACTTGTGCTCGATAGGAGCAAAAGTAATGTTATCCAATACAGACATGTGTGGGAAGAGGTTGAAGTGTTGGAAAACCATTCCGATATTTTCACGGACGTGGTCAACGTTGGTTGTTTTTTCAGTTAAGTCATAACCGTTCACAGTGATGTGACCGCTAGTGACTTCTTCTAGAAGATTAAGGCTACGGAGGAAGGTTGACTTACCAGAACCCGAAGGGCCGATGATACAAACAACATCTCCTTCATAGAACTTAGTCGTAATTCCTTTTAGGACTTCATTTTTTCCGTAGTTTTTGTGTAAATCATTTACATCAATTTTTAATTTTGCCATTAACGAATCCTCTTTTCTAAGCGTTTCGCTAGTTTAGTCAAAAGTGTGATAATTACAAGATAGAAGATAGCAAGGATTGCATACATCTTGAAACTTTGGTAGTTACGAGCGATGATTATCTTACCAGTTTGGAAGAGTTCAACCAAACCGATAGCAGATACGATGGTTGTATCTTTAAGTGCGATAACGAATTGGTTAACAAAGTTTGGCAACATCAATTTAGTTGCTTGTGGCAAGATAATCTTACGCATGGTTTTTCCATAAGAGATACCCAAGCTTCGGCTGGCTTCCATTTGGCCAACTGGAACGGCTTGAATACCACCACGAACGATTTCAGCGATATAAGCAGCCGCATTGAGTGAGAGGGCAATGGTACCAGCCACAAAGTCGTTAATTGGACTTTGTTGGCCTGTGATAGACTCGATGAAGTTTGGAATTCCCCAGAAGATGAAGGCTGCAAGAATCATCAATGGAATACCACGGATAACGTCCACGAAAATCTCAGAGATCACACGAAGAGATTTGTATGGGCTAACGCTAAACATACCGAAGATAATCCCGATAACAATGGCAATAGCAAATGAGATAAGAGCTAAAGCAAGAGTGATACCAAGCCCGCTAAGGAGTTGTTTGTAGTTATTTTGAAGCAAGCCCCAGATAGTTGTCTCATCAACAGTGCTTGTTGAAGCGGTTGAAGACTCATTAGCTAGGTATTTATCAAGAATCTTTTGGAATTCTCCGTTTGCTTTAAGGTTTGCAAGTCCGTTGTTGAACATTTCAATCAATTCTGGATTTGTTCCTTTTTTAACGGCAAAGGCTGTTTCACCGATTGGAGTTCCAGCGATTGGAGTTTTCAATTTTTGCCCTTGGCTGATAGAATATTTGAGGACAGGCTCATCATCCATAACGGCATCAATGGCACCAGTGTTTAAACTGTCATACATTGAAGAACCATCAGCGAAGGTTTTGATTTTGTAACCGTATTTGCTTTGATTTTCTGTTAGGAAGGTTTGAGAAGCAGTTCCGTTTTTAACACCGACTGTCTTCCCTTTCAAATCTTCATAAGAAGCAATGGTACTTGATTCTTTGACACCAAGGATAGTATTAGCAGTGTAGTAGGATTCTGAGAAGTCAAAAGTTGCCTTACGAGCATCTGTGACAGACATACCAGCAATGATACCATCTGCTTGACCAGCTTGGACAGCACTGATAGCTGCATCAAAACCAGGATTGGTGATTTCAATTGCAAAACCTTGGTCTTTAGCGATTGCCTTAATCAAGTCCATATCAATACCAGTAAATTGGTTACTTGAGTTTTGGAACACAAAAGGTGCAAAAGAAGAATCACTGGCAATGATGTATTTAGCTTTAACAGGAGTTGCTTTTAGACCTGCTGCAGTAGTTGTGGTTGGTACTGCTGAAGAAGATGATGCAGTCCATTTCTTGATGATTTTGTCAAGACTACCATCTTTTTTCATTTCAGCCAATGCCTGGTTAAATTCAGTCACCAGGTGCTCGTATTTACTTCCTTTTTTCACACCGAAAGCAAAACTCCCTACAGCTTCCCCATCCATTTCAATATGGAGGTCTTGACCTTGGTTGATGGCATACTCGATAACAGGTTTATCATCCATCATGGCATCGATGGCACCAGCACTCAAGCTATTGTTCATCAAATCACCAGTTTCAAATGTTTTAATGCTAAATCCGTATTTATCCTTGATACTTTCAAGGAAACGTTGAGCGGCTGTTCCGTTTTTAACACCAACAGTTTTACCTTTTAATTGGTCGTACTGACTAATCTTGTGTGACTTAGTAGTTGCAATGACAACTTTTGTATCATAGTAAGTATCAGACATGGTGAAAACTTTTTCACGTTCTGCAGTTTTTGTCATTCCTGCCATGATAGCGTCAGCTTGACCAGCTTGAACCGCATTGACCGCTGCGTCAAATCCAGGATAGGACATCTGAATGTTCCATCCTTTAATCTCAGCGACTTTGTTGATAATGTCAACATCAATTCCTTTATAAGTTTGATCTGAATCTTTAAACTCAAAAGGTGCATAGGCGGTATCAGACACAATCTTAATTGTTTCTGCCTTAGCAATACCTAATGAGAAAATTGGGAATAAAATTAGCAAAAATGCTAGAAATTTTTTCTTCATTTTTAGTCTCCTTTTCCGAATATTTTCCCATTATATCAGAAAAAGTAAAAAAAGGCAAATTTTTATATTTTTGTGTCAGAAAATATAACATTGGTTTTTCCTTTTCTTTCTTGAGTTGCTATTAAAAAGTGCTATAATAAGAGTATATATAGAAGAAAAGAGGACAGGGATATGAAGGATAAAAGAATATTTAAAGACTTCCAAGCTTCAAAAATGAGTTTAAACATTTACACAAGCCCCTTGTTAGCCTTTGCTTTTGTCTTCATAGGAGAGTTTGTGGCTTATACTCTGTATGGTATTAGTTTGTTAGCTCTCATCGGACTTGCTAGAAATTTTGGAGAGGCTGGTCAAAATCTTGCAACCTACTTGCAGACCTTGCATCAGAGCTTGACGGATAAAACAGGTGATTTTCGTTTAATTTTAGAATTGCTGGCCTTTGGTTTCGTTCTCAACACTGTGTTCAGATGGACTAGAAAAGTTGAGAAAAGACCTATTCGAACTTTAGGATTTTATAAAGAAAATTTCCTCAGTAATCTTCTTAAGGGATTTGGTTTAGGTCTGGCACTTTTTCTTCTGACCTTGTTAGGTTTAGTAGCATTAGGGCAATATCGTTTTGAGTCCATTCATTTGAATCCTTATTCGCTTGCCTTTATCATTTTTACTATCCCATTTTGGATCCTACAGGGGACAGCAGAAGAAGTGGTGTCCCGTGCTTGGCTCCTTCCTCAATTGGCCTCAAGAACCAATCTCAAACTTGCTGTTCTTATATCTAGCTTATTCTTTACCCTGCTTCATATGGGCAATTCTGGTCTAACACCACTATCTCTAGTAAATCTCTTTTTATTCGGAGTTGCCATGGCTCTTTACCTTCTCAAAACTGATACAGTTTGGGGTGTTGCAGGTATTCATGGAGCCTGGAATTTTGCTCAGGGAAATTTATTTGGAATTTTAGTTAGTGGTCAACCATCCGGAACGTCTCTGATGAGCTTTTTACCACAAGGAAATCAAGATTGGTTATCAGGTGGTTCTTTTGGCATAGAAGGTTCCATTATGACAAGTCTGGTCTTGCTACTGCTGATTGTTTATTTCGCTTATCAATTAAAGAAAGAAAATGAAAGGATGTGACTTCGGTCCGTCCTTTTCTTCGTGAAAATGCTACAAGTATGCTAAAATAGGAATAGCACATCGAGAGAGGATTCTTATGATTAACCGCATTACAGACAATCAATTTAAACTAGTATCAAAATATCAACCATCAGGAGATCAACCACAAGCTATCGAGCAGTTGGTTGATAATATCGAGGGTGGAGAAAAAGCTCAGATTCTGATGGGGGCGACCGGAACAGGGAAGACCTATACCATGAGTCAAGTCATTTCCAAAGTCAATAAACCAACTCTGGTCATTGCCCACAATAAGACTCTGGCAGGCCAGCTCTATGGGGAGTTTAAGGAATTTTTCCCTGAAAATGCTGTTGAGTATTTTGTTTCCTACTATGATTATTACCAACCAGAGGCCTATGTCCCTTCTAGCGATACCTATATTGAGAAGGACAGCTCTGTCAATGACGAGATTGACAAGCTCCGCCACTCAGCGACTTCGGCTCTTCTGGAGCGTAATGATGTCATTGTCGTAGCTTCTGTCTCTTGTATCTATGGTTTGGGTTCGCCCAAGGAATACGCTGACAGCGTCGTGAGTCTGCGTCCAGGTCTGGAAATTTCTCGTGATAAACTCTTGAATGACTTGGTTGATATCCAGTTTGAACGTAATGATATTGATTTCCAACGGGGAAGATTTCGTGTGCGTGGGGATGTTGTGGAGATTTTCCCAGCCTCTCGTGATGAACACGCCTTTCGAGTAGAATTTTTTGGAGACGAAATTGACCGTATTCGTGAGGTTGAAGCTTTGACGGGTCAGGTATTGGGAGAAGTGGATCATTTGGCTATTTTCCCAGCTACTCACTTTGTGACCAATGACGACCATATGGAAGTTGCTATTGCCAAGATTCAAGCAGAATTAGAAGAGCAACTAGTTATCTTTGAAAAGGAAGGCAAATTGCTTGAAGCGCAACGCTTGAAACAGAGGACTGAGTATGATATCGAAATGCTCCGTGAGATGGGCTATACCAACGGGGTTGAAAACTACTCACGCCATATGGATGGGCGTAGCGAAGGTGAGCCTCCGTATACCCTTCTTGACTTTTTCCCAGATGATTTCTTAATCATGATTGACGAGAGCCACATGACTATGGGACAAATCAAGGGCATGTACAATGGTGACCGTTCGCGTAAGGAAATGCTAGTTAATTATGGTTTCCGTTTGCCGTCAGCCTTGGACAATCGTCCCCTCCGTCGTGAAGAGTTTGAAAGTCATGTGCATCAGATTGTCTACGTTTCAGCGACACCTGGCGACTATGAAAATGAACAGACCGAGACAGTGATTGAGCAAATCATTCGACCAACAGGTCTTTTGGATCCTGAGGTGGAAGTACGTCCGACTATGGGACAGATTGATGACCTCTTAGGTGAAATTAATGCCCGTGTTGAAAAGAATGAGCGTACCTTTATTACCACTTTAACCAAGAAAATGGCAGAAGATTTGACCGACTATTTCAAGGAAATGGGTATCAAGGTCAAGTACATGCACTCGGATATCAAGACCTTGGAGCGGACAGAGATTATCCGTGACCTGCGCTTGGGTGTCTTTGATGTTTTGGTTGGAATCAACCTCCTTCGTGAAGGAATTGACGTTCCTGAAGTGAGTCTCGTAGCTATTCTCGATGCCGACAAGGAAGGATTCCTTCGTAATGAACGTGGCCTTATCCAGACCATTGGTCGTGCTGCCCGTAACAGTGAAGGGCATGTCATCATGTATGCGGACACTGTGACTCAGTCTATGCAACGTGCTATCGATGAAACAGCTCGCCGTCGGAAAATTCAGATGGCCTATAATGAAGAACACGGTATTGTGCCTCAGACAATCAAGAAAGAAATCCGTGACCTGATTGCTGTGACCAAGGCAGTTGCTAAGGAAGAAGACAAGGAAGTCGATATCAATAGCCTCAACAAACAAGAACGCAAAGAACTCGTCAAGAAACTTGAAAAACAAATGCAAGAAGCAGTTGAAGTGCTTGACTTTGAACTAGCAGCTCAGATTCGTGATATGATGCTGGAAGTCAAGGCGCTTGGGTAGGAATACCCATACTAAATAAAATTTATAATTGAATTGCTTACAAGGAGAATGTAGTCATGAAAAAACTGTTACTGTTTCTATTTTTTGTTGTAAATATAGTCCCTTTATTTTTTATTCTACGTATTGCTTTCTTATTCTTCACAACAACTTATGATATTTTCCCCGAAGCAAATATAAAGGAAGTAGAAATTGCTACTAGAAGAACTCTTGATTTGTATGGCTTTAAAGGTAATGTGAAGGTTACAAACTTTTCTAGAGATAAATGGCTTTCTCAAGACTATAAAATTGAATACTTATATAGTGAAGAAATTAACGGGAGAAGTATTACTGTGAGTGATGCTTTGATTTATTATCCAAAATCCTCAAAAAGTAATCCTAAAAAAACAAAGGAGGAATTGATTTATGATGGGACTACAAAAACAATGTTACAAGAATTCTCGGGGATGGCACATGAACTTCTCAATCATAAACCAGAAACAATTTCATATAAAGAAAAAGTAGAGAGTTTTTTCAAGCAATTTGAGAATCCAAATCTAGAATATGTAAATACTTATTGGAGTGTCGATGAGAAAGCAGAGAATATTACAGAATATTATGATCTCATAGATAAGAATCGTAAGGAGGGGAAACCTTTTCATGGTTTATATGATCTCCCTATTGATGAATTTCTGGCAAAAGGAATTATTAAAGGTCATGTTATCTATAAAGATATTGTGTTAGAAGAAGGACACAAGGATTATTTTAATGGTGAAGGTGGTCTGAAAGAGTTTATCAAAAATGGAATAGATAGAGCAGACCTTGCAGACGCATTTTATGAAATCTCTTATTATTACGCCGGAAAAAGTGGGGAAAGCTATCGTTCTGGTAGCAAGACAACTTTAAAAATTCAAAATCATAAAATCATAAAATGAAGGATTATGGAATTAATAATGACTAAAAACTTTTTCATTAAGTCTTTTAGTTCGATATTAATAATGGATTTGGAACAACATACAGTCCATCGATTATTGAAGTATAAACATGAAAAGAAAAGGAGTCATCCATCTTGAAACACTTAACTTTATTTAGAATAGTCTATCTGATTTTACTAGGATTTGTCCTTATCGATTTTTGCCTATCAATATTTGGTTTATCGTTTACTCCCATTCTTTGGGATAGTTGGCTTTTCCTTTTAGTGATTACTCTTTTTATTCGTTTTTGTAGACATCTGGTAATTCTAGACCTTCTCTTTGGAATATTTGGAATACAATTCATCCCCATGATATTTAAAACAGGACAATTTGTACCAATTATTTTGGCTATTGTGCATATTCTTAGTTATTGTTTCAAGGAACGATACCGTCTTTTTGAAGGAATTCGTAGTGCTATTTGTAGTTTATATATATGGATATTTGTGTTTGTTATTTTTGCCTTTGTGACACGAATCCCTATTCCAATAACACTTGATTTTGAAGTTCAGGAACAAGAAATTGTCATTAAAAAAGGATATTTGCTTCATGAAGTAAATTATTACCACGAACGAATTAATCCTTTCATTATGAAGTCTGAAATTAGCCATGAAAAAGTCATTTAATATAGAAAGTGAGTACTATGTCCCGTTCCCAATTAACGATTTTAACAAATATTTATCTGATTGAAGCTCTCGAAACATAGTGCGTGGTCATGCAGTATCGCTCTCCTGAAACCAATCGCTGTTCTGGTTATGGCTTTTGGGGAGGGCATGTCATCATGTATGCGGACACTGTGACTCAGTCTATGCAACGTGCTATCGATGAAACTGCCCGTCGTCGGAAAATCCAGATGGCCTATAATGAAGAACACGGTATTGTGCCTCAGACAATCAAGAAAGAAATCCGTGACCTGATTGCTGTGACCAAGGCAGTTGCTAAGGAAGAAGACAAGGAAGTCGATATCAATAGCCTAAACAAACAAGAGCGCAAAGAACTTGTTAAGAAACTCGAAAAACAAATGCAAGAAGCCGTCGAAGTGCTTGACTTTGAACTAGCGGCTCAGATACGTGATATGATGTTGGAAGTCAAGGCCTTGGATTAAGGAGAAGAAAATAAATGACGGTTATTATTAAATCAATGGAAACTCCTGAAGAGATAGAAGGTAAATCACTTGTTCACTGGAAAGCGTGGAGAGAAGCTTATGACGACCTTTTGCCTGCAGAATTTCAGGAGACAATGACATTAGAAAGATGTCGATTCTTTAGTCAAAAGTTTCCAGAAAATACATTGATTGCGATGGATGGTCTGAAGGTAGTTGGTTTTATAAGTTATGGCAACTTTCGTGATGAGACTATTCAAGCTGGTGAAATTATTGCTTTATATGTTTTAAAAGACTATTATGGAAAAGGTATCGCACAAAAGTTAATGAAAGCAGCTTTGATTGCTCTTGATCATTTTTCTGAAATTTTCTTATGGGTATTGAAAGATAATAAGCGCGCCATTGCTTTCTATCAAAAAATGGGCTTTACTTTTGATGGACAAGAAAAGATGCTTGAACTTGGAAAGCCTATAAAGGAAAAACGGATGGTATTCTATTCTAAATAATTTTAAAAAGTAGAAGCTAATGGTACTGGTACCAAGTCTAAAAATTTAATAAATTAGAAAGCGAGTAAATTTATGTCCCGTTCCCAATTAACAATTTTAACAAACATTTGTCTGATTGAAGACCTCGAAACTCAGCGCGTGGTGATGCAGTATCGCGCTCCTGAAACCAATCGCTGGTCAGGTTATGCCTTTCCAGGAGGCCATGTAGAAAATGGCGAATCTTTCGCAGAGTCTGTTATTCGTGAAATCTATGAAGAAACAGGATTGACTATCCAAAATCCTCAACTTGTCGGCATTAAAAATTGGCCACTGGATACAGGTGGGCGCTATATTGTCGTTTGTTATAAGACAACTGAGTTCTCTGGTACCCTTCGCTCTTCAGATGAAGGAGAAGTTTCTTGGGTGCAAAAAGACCAGATTCCAAACTTGGATCTGGCCTATGATATGTTACCCTTGATGGAGATGATGGAAGCTCCTGACAAATCTGAATTTTTCTACCCTCGCCGTACAGAAGACGATTGGGAAAAGAAAATTTTCTAGTCTTTTACTAAATAACCGAGCTGATCCAAGGCCTCCTCGATATAGTGGAGGTCTTGTTGTGTTTCGGCCTCGACTAGGTGGTAATGGATGCCATCTGTCAATTCAGATAAAGGTCTAAAATCAGAATGCTCGACTTGTTCTAGAAAATGTTGTACATCTCTGCGGCAAGACAGTTTCAGCAAGGTTTCAATTTCTCCATAAACGGGATGGTCAATCAAGGTGTTTTGAACACGTCCACCATTATCTACGATAGCAAGGAGTTCTTGACCGATTTCTTCAACTTCATGTTTCACTTTGAAAAGTTTGTGAACATAAGGATTGGTTTCAATTTGCTTATAGACGTAGCCACGATTAGTGGATAGGATAGGAGCGCCATCGGCTCTTAAAATTGCAATGTCCTGCACAATGACCTGACGTGTGACATGAAAATGTTCAGCCAAACTTTGGCCATTGAGGGCTTTAGGGGCTTCTTTCAAGAGTTGAAGTAGGGCTTGTTTGCGATCTTTTGTCATAGTTCTTCCTTTTAACGGCGTTTTCGAAGCACTTTATAGACGGCTAGTGCTAATGTATAGTCTACCATACTATGGATAATTGTGCCAAATCCAACTAGTACAAATAGAACATAAAACATATTTTCTACATTGGTACCAGAAGTTGCGTAAAAAACGACACAGGCCAATACTTCAGCAAGGGCATGGATAAGCGCTAAAACAAAGTTAAAAATCCAGGAAGATTTTGGTTTATCAAGGGTTTCGGGGAATTTTTGTAGGTAAAGAGCTCCTAGAGTCCCAAAAAAGATATGGGAAAAAGCTCGAAATACGATAACCATAGGATAGCCAGCCATCAAAAATCCAAAACTAGAGGCTATGATGACAAAAATTGCCATCAAGGGCGACAAGAACATAGCGATAAAAATAGCGATGTGGCTCCCCAAAGTGTAAGAAGCAGGTGGAATGACAATCTTAAAGGGCATAACAATTGGAATCAAAATCGCAATAGCCGTTAAGAGGGCAGTCATTGTCATAAATTGTGTCTTTTTCCGTGTATTCATAAGAATCTCCTTTTTAACTGTATATACACTAGTATAGTACTATAAACAAGACAATAAAGCAAGGATTTACTTGGGTTTATAGGTCGTTTTTAAGTTAATAATCTTCGAAAATCTCTTCAAACAATGTCAGCTTCCATTTGCAACCTCAAAACCGTGTTTTGAGGAACCTGCAGCTAGCTTACTAGTTTACTCTTTGATTTTCGTTGAGTATAAATATTGGTAAAGATTTAACTAAAAAGGAACTACTTCAAACAAAATCTCCACCTTCAGGTTTGAAAGCGGAGATTGTTTTTATTTCTTCAAGGTTTGTAGTCGTGGAACAATAGCTAGAGTAAGAACTGCGGAAATGACTAATTCGGCAATCGAATTTGTTGAGATAACAGTTGCTAGGAGTTTTTGGATATTACCATCAAAAACATTTCCAAAAAGGTAGAAAATTCCACCAAGTACAAAGACTGTGTTGGTAAGTGAACCAAGGGCACCAGCTAGAATCAGACCAGTTTTATTTTTCATCAGTTTATAAACTAGATACGGAGTCAAACCAATCAAAATACGTGGGACGATGGCAATGATAGCTGAGTAGATGTTTCCGTTTGGTACAAATGGGGAGAAGAGGTAACTTGTCGGTAGAATTGTAATCGTGTTAACAGTTAAGCTAAGTAGCCCCATCAAAAATCCAAGTGTAACTCCAACGCGTGGACCGTAAATAATGCTGGCAATAATGACAGGAATATGAACGATAGTCGGCTTGATTGGAAATGGAAAAAGGTTAAAGATAAGTGAGCTCAGAAAGTGTATCACGAGCATGGTTGCAAAAAAGATAGCAATAGGTGCAATATTAGAGCGTTTTTTCATCGATAGTTTCCTTTATTCTTTCTAAAATAATTGTGAGGTCGGCTAAAGCTCCTCTTCCGTGGTCTCCGCAAGCTAGTAGGGATTCCTTAGGAGCAATCAGCTGATAGCCGTAGCTTTCTAATGTTTTCAGATTAGCCTGAGTTGCCGGATGGTCATACATTTTTGTATTCATAGCAGGAGCTATTAGTTTAGGAATATGACTGGGCAAGGCTAGAGCCGTACTGGTCACCATGTTGTCCGCAAAGCCGTGGGCTAGTTTTGCAATAGTGTTAGCTGTTGCAGGGGCCACGATAAATAAATCTTCTTTTTTTCCAAGTTCGATATGATTGACTTGATCAGGATAGGGTTCCTTCATGACATCTAAGTGGACAGGATTCTGTGAGAGTACCTGTAGTGTCAAAGGTTGGATAAACTCTGTAGCAGCCTGGGTCATTAAGACAGTGACTTGATGACCTTGTTTTTTAAGCGAACTAACTAAATCTGCCGACTTGTAAGAGGCGATAGACCCCGTTACAGCCAAGAGAATATGTGCCATAGCTTTCCTTTCTATGAATGATAGGCTTGAATTTTTTCAAGGAGAAGTTCTGCAATTTCTTCTTTAGTCTGGACTGTTTGAAGCTGATCTTTTTCAACAAAAATTGCACGATGCTGGTTTGCTGAAATTTGAGTCAGGTCATTTGCGATAATCAAGTCTGCTTGGTTTTTGATAAGACTTTTTCGGGCAATCTCGATGAGATAATCCTCAGAGACATCAACCAGTAGTTTGAAACCAATCAGATGAATAGTAGGATTCCACTCCTTGACTAAAGAGATGATTTTGGGTGTCTTTTTTAGGAACAAAACCTGAACCTCGTCAGTCGAAGAAATCTTTGCCTGATGATTCTGCTTGCTTAAAAATTCTTCTAGATTGGAACTAGATTGAACTTCCTCAAACCCTGTCATATAGACAGGAGTGTAATCAGATACGGCCATTGAGTGAATCAAGACCTGATAATCCTGAACACGTTCTTGCATTTCCAGTAGAAGGTTCTTGGTATTGTTAATTTCTCGAATACTTAGGTTAGGATGGGTTTCTGGCTTCAGAGCTCGTTTTGTTGTTATCAAACAAACTTCATGCCCTGCAGCAAGCAAAGTTTCTGTGATGATTTTCCCCAAGCGTCCTGTAGAATGGTTAGTGATAGAGCGGACGCTATCGATAGCTTCACTGGTACCGCCCGATGTAACTAAAATTTTCATAGCACTATTGTACACAAAAATAAACGGTAAGTAAAATGAAAGTGATAAAAATTTGGTAAAAGGAAAGAATATAGTTTCAAACTATAAAGCCATATAAAATTTAAGAAAGGACTCTAAAAACCTTAAAAATAGTGATATTTACGAACGTTTAGAGAGTTTTAGGATGTTAAAAATCTTGTTTTGTGTTATAATGAATTATCATATAAGAGGTTAGAGGAGTTTTGAATGAAAACAGATATTGAAATCGCACAGAGTATTGAGCTGAAGCCAATCGTTGATGTTGTAGAGAAACTTGGTATTTCTTACGACGATTTGGAGTTGTACGGAAAGTACAAGGCTAAGCTCAGCTTTGATAAAATTCGTGCAGTTGAGAGCAATCCAGTTGGAAAATTGATTCTGGTTACTGCCATCAATCCAACACCTGCCGGTGAAGGAAAATCAACCATTACCATTGGTCTTGCGGATGCCTTGAATAAAATTGGCAAGAAAACCATGATCGCTATCCGCGAACCATCTCTTGGTCCTGTAATGGGGATTAAGGGGGGTGCTGCAGGAGGTGGTTACGCTCAAGTTCTGCCAATGGAAGACATCAACCTCCACTTTACAGGGGACATGCATGCCATTACGACTGCCAACAATGCGCTTTCTGCCTTGATTGACAACCACTTGCACCAAGGGAACGAGTTGGGAATTGACCAACGTCGTATCCTATGGAAACGTGTAGTGGACTTGAACGATCGCGCCCTTCGTCATGTAACCGTTGGACTTGGTGGTCCTTTAAATGGTATACCACGTGAAGATGGTTTTGACATTACCGTCGCTTCCGAAATCATGGCGATTCTTTGCTTGGCTACGGACATCGAGGACTTGAAACACCGTTTGGCTAATATCGTTATCGGTTATCGCTATGACCGTACACCTGTTTCTGTAGGTGATTTGCAGGTTGAAGGTGCATTAGCTTTGATTTTGAAGGATGCGATTAAGCCGAACCTAGTTCAGACAATTTACGGAACACCTGCCTTTGTACACGGTGGTCCATTTGCCAATATTGCTCATGGATGTAATTCAGTCTTGGCAACAAGCACAGCCCTTCACTTAGCTGATTACACAGTTACTGAAGCTGGTTTTGGTGCAGATCTTGGTGCCGAGAAATTCCTTGATATCAAGACGCCAAACTTGCCAACATCTCCAGATGCAGTTGTCATTGTTGCAACCCTTCGTGCCCTTAAGATGAATGGTGGTGTTGCTAAAGACGCTCTGAGAGAGGAAAATGTAGAAGCAGTTCGTGCCGGTTTTGCCAACTTGAAACGCCATGTTGAAAATATCCGTAAATTTGGTGTACCTGCAGTTGTAGCAATCAATGAATTTGTCTCTGATACTGAAGCTGAAATTGCAGCCTTGAAAGAACTTTGTGACTCAATCGATGTACCAGTTGAATTGGCTAGTGTCTGGGCTGATGGTGCAGAAGGTGGAGTAGCACTTGCCGAAACAGTTGTCAAAACCATCGCTGAAACCCCAGCTAACTATAAACGTTTGTATGACAATGACCTTTCTGTCCAAGAAAAGATTGAAAAGATTGTCACTGAAATCTACCGTGGTAGCAAAGTAAATTTTGAGAAGAAAGCTCAAACGCAAATCGCTCAAATTGTTCAAAATGGTTGGGACAAATTGCCAATCTGTATGGCTAAGACCCAGTATAGCTTCTCAGACAATCCAAATGCACTTGGAGCACCTGAAAACTTTGAAATTACCATTCGTGAATTGGTACCAAAATTAGGTGCAGGCTTTATCGTTGCCTTAACTGGTGATGTCATGACCATGCCAGGCCTACCAAAACGTCCAGCAGCTCTCAACATGGATGTTGAAAGCGATGGAACAGTATTAGGCTTGTTCTAGTATATTGAATTTGATTTTAAATGAGTTTGGAAATACTATCCAAGCTCATTTTTTATCTAGATATAAGAAGTTTCCTTCTAGACGCAACCAGTCTAGGTAAAGATATTTTCCCTGAATTCTGATATAATAGAAATATTGACTTCAAGAGTAAGGAAGAGAAGATGAACGCATTATTAAATGGAATGAATGACCGTCAGGCTGAGGCGGTGCAAACGACAGAAGGTCCCTTGTTAATCATGGCAGGGGCTGGTTCTGGAAAGACTCGTGTTTTGACCCACCGTATCGCTTATTTGATTGATGAAAAGATGGTCAATCCTTGGAATATCTTGGCCATTACCTTTACTAACAAGGCTGCGCGTGAGATGAAGGAGCGTGCTTATAGCCTCAATCCATCCACTCAGGACTGTCTGATTGCGACCTTCCACTCCATGTGTGTTCGTATTTTGCGTCGGGATGCGGACCATATTGGCTACAACCGTAATTTTACTATTGTGGATCCTGGTGAACAACGAACTCTCATGAAACGCATTCTCAAGCAGTTAAACTTGGATCCTAAAAAATGGAATGAACGAAGCATCTTAGGAACCATTTCCAATGCTAAGAATGACCTGATTGATGATGTTGCCTATGCTGCCCAAGCTGGTGATATGTATACGCAAATCGTGGCCCAGTGTTACACGGCTTATCAAAAAGAGCTTCGTCAGTCTGAGTCGGTTGACTTTGATGATTTGATTATGCTGACCTTGCGTCTCTTTGATCAAAATCCTGATGTTTTGACTTACTATCAACAGAAGTTTCAATACATCCACGTTGATGAGTACCAAGATACCAACCATGCTCAGTACCAATTGGTCAAACTCTTGGCATCGCGCTTTAAAAACATCTGTGTGGTTGGGGATGCGGACCAGTCTATCTACGGTTGGCGTGGTGCTGATATGCAGAATATCTTGGACTTCGAAAAGGATTATCCCCAAGCCAAGGTTGTTTTGTTAGAGGAGAATTACCGCTCAACTAAAACCATTCTTCAAGCGGCCAACGGGGTCATTAAAAACAATAAAAATCGCCGTCCTAAGAATCTCTGGACTCAAAATGCTGATGGGGAGCAAATCGTTTACTATCGTGCCAATGATGAACTAGATGAGGCTGTATTTGTAGCCAGAACCATCGATGAACTTGGTCGCAGTCAAAACTTCCTTCACAAGGATTTTGCAGTTCTTTATCGTACTAATGCGCAGTCCCGTACTATTGAGGAAGCCTTGCTCAAGTCAAATATCCCTTATACCATGGTTGGCGGAACCAAGTTCTACAGCCGTAAGGAAATCCGAGATATTATCGCTTACCTCAATCTTATTGCCAATTTGAGTGACAATATCAGTTTTGAACGTATTATCAACGAGCCGAAACGTGGAATTGGCCCAGGCACTGTTGAGAAAATCCGTGACTTTGCGAATATGCAAGACATGTCCATGCTAGATTCTTCAGCCAATATCATGTTATCTGGTATCAAAGGTAAAGCAGCCCAGTCTATCTGGGATTTTGCCAATATGATTCTGGATTTGAGGGAGCAACTGGATCACTTAAGCATTACTGAGTTGGTTGAGGCCGTACTAGAAAAAACAGGTTACGTCGATATTCTAAATGCTCAAGCGACTTTAGAAAGCAAGGCTAGGGTTGAAAATATTGAAGAGTTCCTTTCTGTGACGAAAAACTTTGATGACACCTCTGATGGGTCAGAAGAGGAAACTGGTCTGGACAAACTGAGTCGTTTCTTAAATGATTTAGCCTTGATTGCGGATACAGATTCAGGTAGTCAGGAGACATCAGAAGTGACCCTGATGACCCTGCATGCTGCCAAAGGTCTCGAGTTTCCAGTTGTCTTTTTGATTGGGATGGAAGAAAATGTCTTTCCGCTTAGCCGTGCAGCTGAAGATCAAGATGAATTAGAAGAAGAACGCCGTCTGGCCTACGTAGGTATCACGCGTGCAGAGAAAATTCTCTATCTGACCAATGCTAACTCACGCTTGCTTTTCGGTCGTACCAACTACAATCGTCCGACTCGTTTTATTAACGAAATCAGCTCAGACTTACTTGAGTATCAAGGGTTGGCTCGTCCAGCAAATACAAGCTTTAAAGCATCATATAGTAGTGGTGGCCTTGCCTTCGGTCAAGGTATGAGTTTGGCGCAGGCCCTCCAAGACCGTAAACGCAGTGCGGCCCCAAAAACTATCCAGTCAAGCGGTCTCCCATTTGGTCAATTTACAGCTGGAGCAAAATCAGCGTCTAGCGAGACAAATTGGTCCATTGGTGACATTGCCCTCCACAAGAAATGGGGAGAGGGAACTGTTCTGGAAGTTTCAGGTAGCGGTGCTACTCAGGAATTAAAAATCAATTTCCCAGAAGTAGGTTTGAAAAAACTTTTAGCTAGTGTAGCCCCAATTGAGAAAAAAATCTAATTTTCCATCCTTCTCACGAATAATAAAGTGAGGAGGATTTTTATGTATAGTATTTCATTCCAAGAAGATTCACTATTACCAAGAGAAAGACTGGCCAAAGAAGGAGTCGAAGCGCTCAGTAATCAAGAGTTGTTAGCTATTTTACTTAGGACTGGAACACGTCACGCTAGCGTTTTTGAAATTGCCCAGAAAGTCTTGAGCAATCTTTCAAGCCTAACGGATTTGAAAAAAATGACCCTGCAGGAATTACAGAGTCTATCTGGTATTGGGCGCGTTAAGGCCATAGAATTACAAGCAATGATTGAACTGGGGCATCGTATTCACAAGCATGAGACCATTGAGATGGAAAGTATTCTTAGTAGTCAAAAGTTGGCCAAGAAGATGCAACAGGAATTGGGGGACAAAAAACAAGAGCACCTGGTGGCGCTCTATCTCAATACTCAAAATCAAATCATCCATCAACAGACCATTTTTATCGGTTCTGCAACTCGTAGTATCGCTGAGCCGCGAGAGATTCTTCACTATGCTATCAAGCATATGGCGACTTCTCTCATATTGGTTCACAATCATCCTTCGGGAGCGGTAGCCCCTAGCCGAAATGATGATCATGTCACTAAACTTGTAAAAGAAGCCTGTGACCTGATGGGGATTGTCCTTTTGGACCATTTGATTGTCTCCCATTCTAGTTACTTTAGTTACCGTGAAAAGACAGATTTAATTTAAAGTTCATTTACGACATAGTCAAAGAGGTTTTTATCTTTGGGACGATTTTCAAAAAGAAATTCTGGATGCCATTGGACACCGAGAAAGGCAACATCATCCGTGCTCATAACAGCTTCAATGATACCATCTTTAGGATCATGAGCCACAATTTTTAAATTTGGTGCTAAATCCTTGATGCTCTGGTGGTGGAAGGAGTTGATATGGGAAATTTCTCCATAGATTTCTCGAAGAACTGTATCAGGTTCTGTTACCAATCGCTGAGTTGTGTACTCAGCAGAACAATCCTGCCAATGGTCTTCGATATCTTGGTACAAAGTTCCACCCATGGCAACGTTAAAGAGTTGAGTTCCACGGCAGACAGAAAAAATTGGCTTTTTCTGTTTAATAGCTTCCTTGATGAGGGCCAGTTCAAAGATATCCCTTTGAAGGTGGTAGTCATCGCTATCGATGGTTTTTGGTTCACCATAGAATTTTGGATCAACATTTTGCCCACCTGTCAAGATGAGCTTGTCAATCATACTGATATAGTGGCAGGCCATTTCTTGATCACCAATCGGTAGGATGATGGGAATCCCTCCAGCGTCTTTAACGCCTTCAACAAAGCCTTTTGCTACGTAGCTCATCATGATGTCATCATCTGGATGAGTTTTTTCGTTTCCTGTAATCCCAATAACTGGTTTTTTCATAAAATGATTTTCGCTTTCTAATCCTCTTTTCGCATGAAGTAGAGGAGGGTTTGGAGTTCACTTGTCAAATCGACATACTGAACGACCACATCTTTTGGTAAATGCAGATGGACTGGTGAAAAACTGAGAATTCCTTTCACGCCAGCATCCACCAAGAGATTGGCAACCTCTTGTGACTTGACGCTGGGAACTGTCAGGATAGCAGTCTTCACATCAGCATCCTTGATTTTATCCTTGATTTGAGAAATCCCGTAAATGGGAATCCCATCAGGAGTTTGGGTACCGACTTCAGGATGGTCATCTAGGTCAAAGGCCATGATAATCTTCATCTTGTTGCGCTCATGGAAGCGGTAGTGGAGAAGGGCATGGCCCATATTTCCAATACCTACCAGCATGACATTGGTAATGGAGTTATCATTGAGTAAATCGGCAAAAAATGTCATCAGTTTTTTGACATCGTAGCCAAATCCACGCCGACCTAGTTCACCAAAATAGGAAAAATCACGACGTACGGTCGCGGAATCAATACCGATAGCCTCTGCAATTTGCTTAGAGTTGGCACGTTCAATCTTTTCTGCATGAAATCTCTTAAAAATTCGATAGTAGAGAGAGAGTCTTTTCGCTGTAGCTTTTGGAATAGCAGACTGTTTATCTTTCACAAAATCACAACCTTTCTATTCTTCTATTTTATAGAAACATTGTGAAAAAATCAACAAAAACAAGAAAAAACTAAGAAAAATCTTAGTTTTGATGTAAAAAATCTGCATGTGATAGAAAACGGTAGAGGTCTCCGACCAGTCCCTGGTAAAGTTCCTGTCCCTTAAAGGTTAAAGAAGTCACATAAAGTGTATCTGGCAGGGTCACACAGCCTGACAAAGCTAGCATGAGTGATTCATAATCCTCGTACTTGAGAGTCCGCTCTACCTGATAGCTATCTTTATAGGTTAGTTCAAACATATGTGACCTATCTTTCCGATTTTGTAAAGACACCACGTTCTACCAAACTATCCATGAGGAAGTAGAATTTTTCCTGATGAATGTGGTGGTCTTCTGATTTGAAAATATCAACCAGGCGAAGGCCAAACTTGTCAGTGATATTGATTTTAGCCCCTGTGAGTTCCTTGTTGATAATGATTTTTAGTTGGAAGCCTTCTCCGCTGTTTGGTACCTTTTCAAGTAGGCGAGTCAGTTCATAGTTACCAACTTTTGTTTCAAAAAAAGTATTGTCCTTGAGGGTGAATTTCTTAACAGAAGGGCTAAGAGTGTAGTCGTAACGACAATTTTTTAACTGAATGGTTTTTTCAAATGCCATATGGCTAACCTCCGATAATTTCTTTTAAGGTTTTTGCGAGGGTTTGTAGGTCTTCGATAGTATTTTGTGGCGATAAACTGATGCGAACGGATTCCTTTAATCGTTCTGAATTTGCCCCGTACATGGCTTCAAGAACATGGCTGGATTGGACAATGCCTGCAGTGCAAGCTGAGCCAGTAGAGATAGAAATTCCAGCTAAATCTAGACGGAGGAGTAAAAGGTCGTTTTTTTGACCAGGGAATCCAATATTGAGAACATAAGGAAGATGATCTTGTCCTCTATTCAGATAATACTGAACTTCCTCAAGCTCCGCAAGAAAAGCAGTTTCTAGATTTTGTACATGTTGGAAATGTTTATCTTGTTTTTCTAGGTCTTCTTTTAGAGCTGCAACCATAGCAACGATGCCAGCTAGATTTTCAGTGCCTGCACGTTTTTTCTGTTCTTGGTCTCCGCCATGGAGATAGGAATCAAAGTCCATACTTGATGCGTAGAGAAAGCCGATTCCCTTAGGGCCATGGAATTTATGGGCTGAAGCAGTGAGAAAATCAATGCCTAATTCTTCTGGATGAATAGGAATTTTACCGATTGCCTGAACTGCATCAACATGGTAGGCAGCTGGGTGTTGCTTGAGGATTTGGCCAATTTCAGCAATGGGAAGTAGGTTTCCTGTCTCATTATTAGCAAACATGGTAGAAACCAAAATTGTATCATCACGTAAGGCCTCTTGAATTTGCTGGGCGGTGATTTCCTGATTTTTTGGCTGGATAATGGTTACTTCAAAACCAAAGTGTTGAACCAAGTAATCAATCGTTTCAAGGACAGCATGGTGTTCGATGGCAGTTGTGATGATATGTTTTCCTCGTTCTTGATGACGAAGACAGTAGCCAATGATAGCAGTATTGTTGCCTTCTGTCCCACCAGAAGTGAAAAAGATATGTTGAGGTTTTGTCCCCAGTAACTGAGCTAGCTCCTGACGGGCTTCTCGCAAGAGTTTGCCAGCTTGACGACCATGCCCATGAATACTAGAAGGATTTCCATAGATTTCTTGCATAATCTCGGTCATAGCTGAAATAGCAACTGCTGACATGGGAGTCGTTGCAGCATTGTCTAAATAAATCAAAGAATCACCTTATTTCTTTTTGTTGTAGGCAAAGAGTGGGCTGACTGGTTTTCTTTCGTGGATACGGACGATGGCATCACCAATTAACTCACTAGCAGTGATGTAGCATACGTTTTTAGGAGTTTTTTCTTTTGTTGCTACTGAATCAGTCACAAGAATTTCCTTAATATTAGTGTTGTCAAGAAGTTCAGCAGCTCCTTCGACGAAGAGACCATGACTAGAAACAGCATAAATTTCTGTAGCCCCTTCACGTTCAACGATTTTAGCAGCTTCAGAGAAGGTGCGTCCTGTATTAAGAATATCATCAATCAAGATGGCTTTCTTACCTTCAACATCACCAATAATATAACCTTCGTTACGAGTTGCATCGTCCTGAGGGTAATCGATAATGGCGATAGGAGCATCAAGATATTCAGCCAGACTACGAGCACGTTTCACCCCTGAATTTTTAGGGCTAACCACGACAACATCTGAACCGAGTAGGCCCTTATCGCAATAATGTTTTGCAAATAGGGGAACTGTGAAAAGGTTATCGACAGGGATGTCAAAGAAGCCTTGAACCTGAACGGCATGCAAATCAAGCGTAAGGATACGATCGACACCAGCCTTAACTAGCATATTGGCAACTAGTTTCGCTGTAAGTGGCTCACGAGGTGAAGCGATGCGGTCTTGACGTGCATAGCCAAAATATGGAAGGACAACGTTGATACTGTGCGCACTTGCACGAACACAAGCATCAACCATGATAAGCAATTCCATTAGGTGGTTGTTAACAGGGAAACTTGTTGATTGGATGATGTACACATCATAACCACGGACACTTTCTTCGATATTTACTTGGATTTCTCCATCTGAAAATTGACGTGATGATAGTTTTCCAAGTGGGACACCAACAGCTTGAGCAATTTTCTGTGCAATCTCTTGGTTAGAGTTGAGTGCGAAAAGTTTCATATTTTTTCTATCTGACATTATAGACCGTCCTCTGTAAACTTTTTAAATCCTAGCCATATCTGCCTAGCCTATATGAACTGGGATTTTTGTATTTTATCTCTTCTATTTTACCAAAAAATGGAGATTATTTCAGCTATTTTTCATGCTTTTGACAAATCGAACCAATTTTGAGGGAGCTTTTTGATAAGCGATCTGATTTTCATCTAAAAATTGCTGGAAATCTTGTTTCCCTTGCTCGTGATTTTCCACTTCAAGCTCTAATTCGTAATCTGTAATATCAAAGTACTGACTTTCATCCAGCGCCATGAGACCAATAGCTGTTTGCATTTCATAGCGAAGCGTTTTTAGACAACCTAGTACCTGCCAGTTCTTGCTTTGGATGCCATGTTTCGCCAATTCATCGAGCACAAGCCCCTGAGGAAGTTCTTCCTTAGCCAGATAGTTTTCAGCATCTTTTAGTTGTAATTTTTGATTGTATTCCATGTTTCCGACACTTTGTGGGACTTTGAGTGTCAATTCTGCCCAGTCTTCAAAAGTACGAATGCGCATAGCAACTTTCTTTTCTCGAAGTTCAAAATTAGGCGTGTCGATGTAGTAATTTTTTTGAAAAACAGGAGTGACGTCTGTGAACTGGTCTTTTAGACGATTGTATTCATCTTTTTTCAAGAGTGTTTTCAATTCAATTTCTAAATGTTTCATTTTTCTTACCTTTTCTTTATCGTTGAAAGCGGATTATATGATATAATAGCATTGTATTTATTGTATATGAATCTGGAGAAAAAATCAAAGATATTTTTGAAGGATAATATGAGAACAAGGGAGAATATATGACTTTAGAATGGGAAGAATTTCTAGATCCTTACATTCAAGCTGTTGGTGAGTTAAAGATTAAACTACGTGGTATTCGTAAGCAATATCGTAAGCAAAATAAGCATTCTCCGATTGAGTTTGTGACTGGTCGAGTCAAGCCGATTCAGAGCATCAGGGAAAAAATGGCTCGGCGTGGCATTACTTATGCGACCTTAGAGCACGATTTGCAAGATATTGCTGGTTTGCGTGTGATGGTTCAGTTTGTAGATGACGTTAAGGAAGTAGTGGAGATTTTGCGCAAACGTCAGGATATGCGAATCATACAGGAGCGAGATTATATTACTCATCGAAAGGCTTCAGGCTACCGTTCCTATCATGTGGTAGTAGAATATACGGTTGATACCATCAATGGAGCCAAGACCATTTTGGCGGAAATTCAGATTCGTACTTTGGCTATGAATTTCTGGGCAACGATAGAACATTCTCTCAACTACAAGTACCAAGGGGATTTCCCAGAGGAAATTAAAAAGAGACTGGAAATTACTGCCAAAATTGCCCATCAGTTGGATGAAGAAATGGGTAAAATTCGAGATGATATCCAGGAAGCTCAGGCTCTTTTTGATCCTTTGAGTAGAAAATTAAATGACGGTGTAGGAAACAGTGACGATACAGATGAAGAATACAGGTAAACGAATTGACCTGATAGCTAATAGAAAACCACAGAGTCAAAGGGTTTTGTATGAATTGCGAGATCGTTTGAAGAGAAATCAGTTTATACTCAATGATACCAATCCGGACATTGTCATTTCCATTGGTGGAGATGGCATGCTCTTGTCGGCCTTTCATAAGTACGAAAATCAGCTTGACAAGGTACGCTTCATCGGTGTTCATACTGGACATTTGGGCTTCTATACGGACTACCGTGATTTTGAGTTGGACCAGCTAGTGACCAATTTGCAGCTAGATACCGGAGCAAGGGTTTCTTACCCTGTTCTAAATGTGAAGGTTTTTCTTGGAAATGGAGAGGTCAAGATTTTTCGTGCCCTCAACGAAGCCAGCATTCGCAGATCCGATCGAACCATGGTGGCAGATGTTGTCATCAATGGTGTTCCCTTTGAACGTTTTCGTGGAGATGGGCTTACAGTTTCGACACCGACTGGTAGCACAGCCTATAACAAGTCGCTTGGTGGAGCTGTTTTGCACCCTACCATTGAAGCTCTTCAGTTGACGGAAATTGCCAGCCTTAATAATCGCGTCTATCGAACATTGGGTTCATCTATTATTGTTCCTAAGAAGGATAAGATTGAACTCATTCCAACGAGAAACGATTACCATACCATTTCGGTTGACAATAGCGTTTATTCTTTCCGTAATATTGAGCGTATTGAGTATCAAATCGACCATCATAAGATTCACTTTGTCGCATCACCGAGCCATACCAGTTTCTGGAATCGTGTTAAGGACGCTTTTATCGGCGAGGTGGATGAATGAGGTTTGAATTTATCGCAGATGAGCATGTCAAGGTTAAGACCTTCTTAAAAAAGCACGAGGTTTCTAAGGGGCTACTAGCTAAGATTAAGTTTCGAGGCGGAGCTATTCTGGTCAATGATCAACCACAAAATGCAACGTATCTATTGGATATTGGAGACCACGTTACCATTGATATTCCTGCTGAGGAAGGCTTTGAAACTCTAGAAGCTATCGAGAGACCATTAGACATTCTCTATGAGGATGACCATTTTCTAGTCTTAAACAAACCCTATGGAGTGGCTTCTATTCCTAGTGTCAATCACTCCAATACCATTGCCAATTTTATCAAGGGTTACTACGTCAAGAAAAACTATGAAAATCAGCAGGTTCACATTGTGACTAGGCTCGATAGGGACACTTCTGGCTTGATGCTCTTTGCTAAGCACGGCTATGCCCATGCACGATTAGACAAGCAGTTGCAGAAGAAATCTATCGAGAAACGCTACTTTGCCTTGGTTAAAGGTGATGGATATTTGGAATCAAAGGGTGAAATTATTGCTCCGATTGAGCGTGATGAAGACTCTATTATTATCAGACGCGTAGCTAAAGGTGGAAAGTATGCTCATACTTCTTACAAGATTGTAGCATCTTATGGGAATATTCATTTGGTAGACATTCGCCTGCACACTGGTCGAACCCACCAAATCCGAGTCCATTTTTCTCATATTGGTTTTCCTTTATTGGGAGATGATTTGTACGATGGTAGTCTGGACGACGGCATCCAACGTCAGGCCCTGCATTGCCATTACCTATCTTTTTATCATCCTTTTCTAGAGCAAGACTTGCAGTTAGAAAGTCCCTTGCCGGATGATTTTAGCAACCTTATTACTCAGTTATCAACTAATACTCTATAAAAACTATTTCAGAGTATAATTATTATCTTAAAGGAGAAAACTCATGGAAGTTTTTGAAAGTCTCAAAGCCAACTTGGTTGGTAAAAATGCTCGTATCGTTCTCCCTGAAGGGGAAGAACCTCGTATTCTTCAAGCGACTAAACGCCTGGTAAAAGAAACAGAAGTAATTCCTGTTTTGCTTGGAAATCCTGAAAAAATTAAAATTTATCTTGAAATTGAAGGTATCATGGATGGTTATGAAGTCATTGACCCTCAACATTATCCTCAATTTGAAGAAATGGTTGCTGCCTTGGTAGAGCGTCGTAAGGGCAAAATGTCTGAAGAAGATGCACGCAAGGTTTTGGTTGAAGATGTCAACTATTTTGGTGTTATGTTGGTTTACTTGGGCTTGGTTGATGGAATGGTATCAGGAGCGATTCACTCAACAGCTTCAACAGTTCGTCCAGCTCTTCAAATCATCAAAACTCGTCCAAATGTAACTCGTACTTCAGGTGCCTTCCTCATGGTTCGTGGTACTGAACGTTACCTGTTTGGAGACTGTGCCATTAACATTAATCCAGATGCAGAAGCTTTGGCTGAAATTGCAATCAACTCAGCAATCACAGCTAAGATGTTTGGCATCGAACCTAAAATTGCTATGCTAAGCTATTCTACTAAAGGTTCAGGATTTGGTGAAAGCGTCGATAAGGTCGTTGAAGCAACTAAAATTGCTCACGACTTGCGTCCTGACCTGGAAATTGATGGTGAGTTGCAATTTGATGCAGCCTTTGTTCCTGAAACTGCAGCTCTGAAAGCTCCGGGAAGTACAGTAGCTGGTCAAGCAAATGTCTTCATCTTCCCTGGTATCGAGGCAGGAAATATTGGTTACAAGATGGCCGAACGTCTCGGTGGTTTTGCGGCCGTAGGGCCTGTTTTACAAGGTTTGAACAAGCCAGTTAACGACCTCTCTCGTGGATGTAATGCGGATGATGTTTACAAGTTGACTCTTATCACAGCGGCTCAAGCAGTTCATCAATAAGATTTAGTCCTCTTTCCCTTGGGAAGAGGCTTTTTATACTCAATGAAAATCAAAGAGCAAACTAGGAAACTAGCCGTAGGCTACTCAAAGCACTGCTTTGAGGTTGTAGATAAGACTGACGAAGTCAGTTACATATATAATCCAAGGCGACGTTGACGTGGTTTGAATTTGATTTTCGAAGAGTATTAATACTAGGAAAAGGACAGTTAGAATCTTCTGTGTTATACTAGAGATATGTTAGATTTGAAAGAATATGGTATCGTCATGTGGCCGGATGGGAAGATTGTTTCTTTCCGTGAGAAACTTCTTGCCTGGTATGATGAAAACAAAAGAGATTTACCTTGGAGGAAAAGTAAAAATCCTTATCATATCTGGGTATCTGAAATCATGCTTCAGCAGACTAGGGTGGATACAGTTATCCCTTACTACGAAAGATTCTTGGACTGGTTTCCAACAGTAGAATGTTTGGCGAATGCGCCTGAAGAGCGTTTGTTGAAGGCTTGGGAAGGTTTGGGTTATTATTCTCGAGTACGCAATATGCAAGCTGCAGCCCAGCAGATTATGACTGACTTTGGTGGTCAATTTCCAAATACCTATGAAGGAATTTCCAGCTTGAAAGGGATTGGTCCTTATACAGCAGGAGCCATTTCCAGTATTGCTTTTAACTTGCCTGAGCCGGCTGTAGATGGTAATGTCATGCGTGTTTTAGCACGTCTGTTTGAAGTCAACCACGATATTGGCATTCCAAGTAATCGCAAAATTTTTCAAGCAATGATGGAAATCTTGATTGATCAGGATCGTCCAGGTGATTTTAATCAAGCTTTGATGGATTTAGGATCTGATATTGAGGCTCCTGTAAATCCTAGGCCAGAAGAGAGTCCAGTGAAGGACTTTAGTGCGGCATATCAGAATGGCACAATGGACCGTTATCCAATCAAGGCTCCCAAGAAAAAGCCAGTTCCCATTTATCTAAAAGCCTTGGTGGTCAAAAATACTCAGGGACAATTTTTACTTGAAAAAAATGAAAGCGAAAAGCTATTGGCAGGCTTTTGGCATTTCCCCTTGATAGAAGTTGATAATTTTTCGCAAGAAGAGCAGTTTGACCTCTTTCATCAGATTGCAGAAGAAAATGTGAACTTTGGTCCCAGTCCAGAAGAGAGTTTCCAGCAGGACTATGACCTAGATGTTGATTGGCTTGATGTTTATTTTGAGACAGTCAAGCATATCTTTAGCCACCGTAAATGGCATGTTCAAATTGTAGCAGGTCAGGTGACTGATTTTCATAACTTTTCCGATAGGGAAGTTCGCTGGCTTTCACCAGAAGAGTTCAAGGATGTTCCACTTGCCAAACCCCAACAAAAAATCTGGCAGGCTTATGCACAAGCCAACTTAGACAGTAGCAAAGATTAGCTATTGTGTTTTCTTGTTATTTTTTTGATATAATAGTAGAGAAAAAGGTGAACAAATGAAAAAAATATTAATTGTAGATGATGAAAAACCAATCTCGGATATTATCAAGTTTAATATGACCAAGGAAGGTTACGAGGTTGTAACTGCTTTTAATGGTCGTGAAGCGTTAGAGCAATATGAAGCAGAGCAACCAGATATTATTATTCTGGATTTGATGCTTCCTGAAATCGATGGTTTAGAAGTTGCTAAGACTATTCGCAAGACAAGTAGTGTGCCTATTATCATGCTGTCAGCTAAGGATAGCGAATTTGATAAGGTTATCGGTTTAGAGCTTGGGGCTGATGACTATGTGACAAAACCCTTCTCGAATCGTGAATTGCAGGCGCGTGTTAAAGCTCTTCTTCGTCGTACGGACTTGGCTTCTGTAGATAATCAGGAGTCAGATGAAAAGAAAACCCAACCCTTGCAAATTGGGGACTTGGAGATTGTGCCAGATGCCTACGTGGCTAAAAAATATGGTGAAGAACTAGACTTAACCCACCGTGAATTTGAGCTCTTGTACCACTTGGCATCTCATATTGGTCAAGTGATTACGCGTGAACACTTGCTTGAAACGGTCTGGGGTTATGATTATTTCGGAGATGTTCGGACTGTTGACGTAACTATCAGACGTTTGCGTGAGAAGATTGAAGATACACCAAGTCGTCCAGAGTATATCCTAACACGTCGCGGTGTTGGTTATTATATGAGAAATAATGATTAAACTAATAAAAGACACAGTTTTAACCAGTGATTTTATCTTTATCCTCATTCTACTTGGCTTTATTTTAGTGGTGACCTTGCTCTTACTAGAAAATCGTCGGGATAATATTCGGTTGAAGCAAATCAATCAAAAGGTAAAAGACTTGATTGCAGGAGATTATTCTCAGGTATTGGATATGCAGGGAAGTTCTGAAATTACCAATATTACCAATAATCTCAATGATTTATCAGAAGTAATCCGCTTGACTCAAGAAAATCTGGAACAAGAGAGTAAACGATTACACAGTATCCTCTCTTACATGACAGATGGTGTCCTTGCGACCAATCGTCGTGGCAAGATTACTATGATTAATGACATGGCTAAGAAACAGCTAGGTGTTCAGAAGGAAGAAGTTCTCAATAAAAGTATTCTAGAATTGCTTAGGATTGAAGATGAGTATGAACTTCGTGATTTGATTACCCAAGTTCCTGAGCTTATGATTGATTCTCAAGATGCCAATGGTGAATATCTGAGCCTTCGTGTACGTTTTGCCTTGGTTCGTCGAGAGTCTGGTTTTATCTCAGGTTTGGTTGCAGTTTTGCATGATACGACGGAGCAGGAGAAGGAAGAACGGGAACGGAGACTCTTTGTTTCCAACGTTAGTCATGAGCTACGAACGCCTCTGACTAGCGTAAAATCCTATCTTGAAGCCTTGGATGAGGGGGCCTTGTCAGAACCTGTCGCACCAGACTTTATCAAGGTATCTCTAGACGAAACCAACCGTATGATGCGAATGGTGACAGATCTTCTCCATCTTTCACGGATTGACAATGCAACCACTCACCTAGACGTGGAACTGATTAACTTCACTGCCTTTATTACCTTTATCCTTAACCGTTTTGATAAGATGAGGGGACCAGATGAAGAGAAGAAATATGAATTGGTGAGAGATTATCCGATTACCTCTGTCTGGATTGAAATTGATACAGACAAAATTACACAGGTGATTGATAATATTCTCAACAATGCCATTAAATATTCTCCAGATGGTGGAAAAATCACAGTGACCATGAAGACAACTGATGATCAGATGATTTTGTCTATCTCAGACCAAGGATTGGGTATTCCTAAGCAGGATTTGCCTCGTATCTTTGACCGTTTCTACCGTGTGGATCGTGCTAGAAGTCGTGCCCAAGGTGGAACAGGTTTGGGACTGTCTATTGCCAAAGAAATTATCAAACAACATAAGGGCTTTATTTGGGCCAAGAGTATATATGGTAAGGGATCAACCTTTACCATTGTGCTCCCTTATGATAAGGATGCAGTGAAGGAAGAAGTATGGGAGGACGAAGTAGAAGACTAGAATGAGTGAAACAGGCTTTAAATACAGTATTTTAGCGTCGGGTTCCAGTGGAAATTCCTTTTATCTGGAAACTCCAAAAAAGAAACTTTTAGTGGATGCCGGCTTATCTGGTAAAAAGATTACTAGCCTACTTGCTGAAATTAATCGCAAGCCAGAAGACTTGGATGCCATCTTGATTACGCATGAGCATTCAGACCATATCCACGGTGTAGGTGTTTTGGCTCGCAAGTATGGTATGGATTTGTATGCCAATGAAAAGACTTGGCAGGCTATGGAAAATAGCAAGTATCTTGGCAAGGTGGATTCTTCACAAAAGCATATCTTTGAAATGGGCAAAACCAAAACCTTTGGAGATATCGACATCGAGAGTTTTGGTGTAAGCCATGATGCAGTCGCACCGCAGTTCTATCGCTTTATGAAGGATGATAAGAGTTTTGTCATACTGACTGATACAGGTTATGTTAGTGATAGAATGGCAGGAATTGTCGAGAATGCAGATGGCTATCTTATCGAGTCCAACCATGATGTAGAGATTCTGCGAGCAGGATCTTATGCTTGGCGACTCAAACAACGAATCCTATCGGATCTCGGTCACCTTTCTAACAAGGATGGTGCCGAAGCTATGATTCGTACCTTAGGAAATCGCACTAAGAAAATCTACCTAGGACATTTGTCTAAAGAGAACAATATCAAGGAGCTGGCTCACATGACCATGGTTAATCAGCTAGCACAAGCTGATTTAGGTGTAGGAGTAGACTTTAAGGTTTACGATACCTCACCGGATACCGCAACACCATTGACAGAGATATAAAAAAGAAGGCGAATGTGCCTTCTTTTATATATTTTAGTAGAGATTTGGTGTGGTATAATGTTTACAAATGATATAGGAGAAATGATGTGAAAAGAAAATGGTTATTCAAGGATTATTATGACACAACGATTATCATACTTGCGTTAATATCCGTTGTTCTTGTCTTGCTTGGATTTGCTGAGATGATTGATTTAGACAATCCTCCATACAGTATTATTGACATACAACTTTGGTTTGTGTTTGTGGTAGATTATGGTTGTCGGTTCTTTTCAAGTAAAGAAAAATGGCGCTTTATTCTTGAAAATATTTTTGATTTATTGGCTATTCTCCCTTTAAATGCTATTTTCATAGTTTTTCGATTAGGGCGTATCTTCCGCTTAGCAAGGATGACAAAATTACTGAAACTGACTCGTTTACTTAGAATAATTGGACTTACAGGTAAATTAGAAAGAAAAATTAGTAGATTCTTACGGACAAATGGCCTGATTTATATCTTGTATGTTAATATCTTTATCGTACTAGTGGGAAGTTCAATTTTATCTGTAGTTGAAGAAAAATCCTTCTCAGATAGTCTTTGGTGGGCTCTTGTGACAGTAACTACTGTTGGTTATGGTGATATTGTTCCAATTTCCCTTTTTGGGAAATGGATAGCTGTTTTATTAATGTTGGTAGGGATTGGTACAATAGGAATGTTAACAAGTGCCTTGACGAATTTTTTTGTAAAGGATAATCCAGATGAACAGATAAAACTTGATAAACTCAAAGACGAATTATCGAGCCAAAGAATATTAATAGAGAAACAATCTGAGAAAATCGAAGAACTGCATCGGATGATACAAGATTTGCTTGAAAAAACGTAATTTTGACCATTTAAAAACCACTCGATGAGTGGCTTTTTTACAATCCAGCAAATTCTTTGATTTCTTGTGCTGACATTGAAGAGTCGCAACGGACATTGATTTGTCCATCTGCAATGTGAATGAAGCCTGGTACGGTTGGAATTCCATAGCGTGAGCGGAATTCTTGTAACTCATTGAGTTGGTTTGGTTCTTCACTGTTGATGAAGTAGATGTGAGCTTTAGTTTCAGCTACGACACCTGCCAAGGTACCAGCAAACTTACGGCAGTAAGGGCAAGTTTTGCGACCGATAAAGAAGGTTGCAGTTTCTTTTTTATCAAGAGCTTCTTGCGCACGCGCAACTGTAGTGACTTCAAGGTCTTTGATATTATCTAAAAATTGTTCCATGAGATTACCTCGCTTTCATTGATAAGTCTAGTATGCCATAAAGTTTCTAAAATTGCTTAGATTTGATACGAAAAAAAGATGAGATTGGTTATTCTCATCTTTTATAGGGATTTATTTTACAAAAGCATTGATTTCTGCTTCAATATTAGCAATCTTATCTTGTGATTCTTCGTTTGTTTCCCCTACAACTGCAATGTAGAACTTGATTTTTGGTTCTGTCCCTGAAGGGCGAACGGCAATCCATGAACCGTCAGCAAGTGTGTATTTCAACACATCACTTGGAGGAGTTGTCAAGTTTGTAACAGTACCGTCAGCAGCAGTAGCTGTTTGAGCTTTGAAGTCTTCTACGATAGTGATAGCTGTTGCATTCCATTCTTTTGGAGCATTGTTACGGAACTTAGCCATAATCGCTTTGATTTGTTCAGCACCATCGACACCTGAAAGGGTAACAGAGATAGTTTTTTCTGCGTAGTAGCCGTACTCTTTGTAGATTTCTTCGATACCGTCAGCAAGGGTCAAACCACGTGAACGGTAGTAGGCAGCAAGTTCAGCAACGACTAGAACGGCTTGGATAGCATCTTTATCACGTACGAATGGTTTAATCAAGTAACCGAAGCTTTCTTCAAATCCCATCATGTAAGTGTGATTGTGTTTTTCTTCGAATTCTTGGATTTTTTCAGCAATGAATTTGAAACCTGTCAAAACGTTGAACATGGTTGCGCCGTAGCTTTCAGCAATCTTCGTTACCAAGTCAGTTGATACGATAGATTTGCAGAGGGCTGCGTTTTCTGGAAGAGTTCCAGCGTTTTTGTGGGCTTCCAAGATGTATTTAGCCATGATAGCACCGATTTGGTTACCTGAAAGGTTGAGGTAGCTACCATCTTTTTGAAGAACTTCAACACCAACACGGTCAGCGTCTGGGTCAGTCGCCACAAGAACATCAGCACCAACTTGACGGCCGAGTTCTTCAGCAAGGGCAAAGGCTGCTTGGTTTTCTGGGTTTGGAGATTTAACAGTTGAGAAGTCTGGGTCTGGAGTTGCTTGAGCTTCAACGACTTGAACTGAGTCAAATCCTGCTTGTGCAAGAGCACGGCGAGCCAACATTTCACCAGTACCATGAAGTGGTGTGTAGACAATCTTCATGTCTTTACCAAACTCTTCAATCAAGGTTGGGTTGATGTTTACGTCTTTGACTTCTTTGAGGTATTCTGCATCAACAGCTTCGCCGATAACTTTAATCAAGCCAGAAGCTTTTTCAGCTTCTACATCAGCAACTTCGATAGCGAATGGGTTTTCGATAGCACGGATGTAAGTAGTCAAAGCGTCCGCGTCATGTGGAGGCATTTGCCCACCGTCTTCACCATAAACCTTGTAACCGTTAAATGGAGCAGGGTTATGGCTGGCAGTAATCATGATACCTGCAAAACAGTTGAGGTGACGAACTGCAAATGAGAGTTCTGGAGTTGGACGAAGGCTTTCAAATACGTAAGATTTGATACCGTGTTTAGCAAGAACTGCAGCAGATTCAAAGGCAAACTCAGGTGAGAAGTGACGACTATCGTAGGCAATTGCAACACCGCGTTCTTTTTCGTTTCCACCTTTTGACTCAATCAAACGAGCCAAACCTTCAGTTGCTTGACGAACAACATAGATGTTGATGCGGTTTGTACCTGCACCGATCAAGCCGCGCATACCTGCAGTACCAAATTCAAGATTGGTGTAGAAAGCATCTTCTTTTGTTTTTTCGTCCATGTTTTCTAAATCTTGACGAAGATAGTCGGGAAGGCCGGCAAAATCGACCCATTTTTGGTAATTTTCTTGGTAAGACATTGAAATTCTCCTTTTTGTAAATTGTTTTAACCGTTCACATTATAGCACTTTTTAGCGTTTTAGTAAAACGGTAGCATAATTTTCAGAAAAGTGGTGTCATATGCCGGTTTATCAAGTCTTGAATGCCTTAGGGAAACATGCTATACTGTTTGTATGATTATTTTACAAGCTAATAAAATTGAACGTTCTTTTGCAGGAGAGGTTCTTTTTGATAATATTAACCTACAAGTTGATGAACGTGATCGGATAGCCCTTGTTGGGAAAAATGGTGCAGGTAAGTCTACTCTTTTGAAGATTTTGGTTGGAGAAGAGGAGCCAACTAGTGGTGAAATCAATAAGAAAAAAGATATTTCTCTGTCTTACCTAGCTCAAGATAGCCGTTTTGAGTCTGAAAATACCATCTACGATGAGATGCTTCATGTCTTTGATGACTTGCGTCGGACTGAGAAACAACTTCGTCAGATGGAGCTGGAGATGGGTGAAAAATCTGGTGAAGATTTGGATAAACTGATGTCAGATTACGACCGCTTATCTGAGAATTTTCGCCAAGCAGGTGGCTTTACCTATGAAGCTGATATACGAGCGATTTTGAATGGATTCAAGTTTGACGAATCTATGTGGCAGATGAAAATTGCCGAGCTTTCGGGTGGTCAAAATACTCGTCTGGCACTTGCCAAAATGCTCCTTGAAAAGCCCAATCTCTTGGTCTTGGACGAGCCAACCAACCACTTGGATATTGAAACTATCGCTTGGCTAGAGAATTACTTGGTAAACTATAGCGGCGCCCTTATTATTGTCAGCCACGACCGTTATTTCTTAGATAAGGTTGCGACAATTACGCTAGATTTGACCAAGCATTCCTTGGATCGCTATGTGGGTAACTACTCTCGTTTTGTTGAGTTAAAGGAGCAAAAGCTAGCTACTGAGGCAAAAAACTATGAAAAGCAACAAAAGGAAATCGCTGCTCTGGAAGACTTTGTCAATCGCAATCTAGTCCGTGCTTCGACGACCAAACGTGCCCAATCTCGACGTAAACAACTGGAAAAAATGGAGCGTTTGGACAAGCCAGAAGCTAGTAAGAAATCAGCCAACATGACTTTCCAGTCTGAAAAAACGTCTGGTAATGTTGTTCTGACTGTCGAAAATGCAGCTATTGGCTATGATGGGGAAATATTGTCAGAGCCTATCAACTTAGACCTTCGTAAGATGAATGCTGTCGCCATCGTTGGTCCAAATGGTATTGGGAAATCAACCTTTATCAAATCTATTGTGGATCAGATTTCTTTTATCAAGGGTGAAAAGCGATTTGGAGCCAATGTGGAGGTGGGTTACTATGACCAAACCCAAAGCAAGCTGACATCAAGTAATACGGTCCTTGATGAACTCTGGAATGATTTTAAACTGACACCGGAAGTTGAAATTCGTAACCGTCTTGGCGCTTTCCTTTTCTCAGGAGATGACGTTAAAAAATCAGTAGGCATGCTGTCAGGTGGAGAGAAAGCTCGTTTGCTTTTGGCTAAATTGTCTATGGAAAACAACAACTTCCTGATTCTTGACGAGCCAACCAACCACTTGGATATTGATAGCAAGGAAGTGTTGGAAAATGCCTTGATTGACTTTGATGGAACTCTTCTATTTGTCAGCCACGACCGCTACTTTATCAATCGTGTGGCAACGCATGTACTGGAATTGTCTGAGAATGGTTCAACTCTTTACTTGGGAGATTACGACTACTATGTTGAGAAGAAAGCAGAAGTAGAAATGACTCAGGCTGAGGAAGATTCAACTCACAATCAAGTAAAAGAATCAAGTCCAGTCAATGACTATCAGGCCCAGAAAGAAAGTCAAAAAGAAGTTCGCAAACTCATGCGACAAATCGAAAGTCTAGAAGCTGAAATTGAAGAGCTAGAAAGTCAAAGCCAAGCCATTTCTGAACAAATGTTGGAAACAAACGATGCCGGCGAACTCATGGAATTGCAGGCTGAGCTGGACAAAATCAGCCATCGTCAGGAAGAAGCCATGCTTGAATGGGAAGAATTATCAGAGCAGGTGTAAAGATGGAACATCTTGGAAAGGTATTTCGTGAATTTCGGACAAGTGGAAATTATTCTTTAAAGGAGGCGGCAGGGGAGTCCTGTTCAACTTCTCAGTTATCTCGCTTTGAGCTTGGGGAGTCTGACCTAGCAGTCTCGCGTTTCTTTGAGATTTTGGATAACATTCATGTAACAATCGAAAATTTCATGGATAAGGCTAGGGATTTCCATAATCATGAACATGTTTCCATGATGGGACAAATTGTACCCCTTTACTACTCAAATGATATTGCAGGTTTTCAAAAGCTTCAAAGTGAACAACTTGAAAAGGCTAAGAGTTCGACAAATCCACTCTATTTTGAGCTGAACTGGATTTTGTTGCAAGGTCTGATTTGTCAAAGAGATTCGAGTTATCATATGAAGCAGGATGATTTAGATAAGGTAGCAGATTATCTCTTCAAAACAGAAGAATGGACCATGTATGAGTTGATTCTTTTCGGTAACCTCTATAGTTTCTACGATGTAGACTATGTCACTCGGATTGGTAGAGAAGTCATGGAGAGGGAGGAATTTTATCAAGAGATTGGTCGCCATAAGAGATTGGTTTTGATTTTGGCCCTCAATTGTTACCAGCATTGTTTAGAGCATCTTTCTTTTGACAATGCAAGCTATTTTGAGACTTATACAGAGAAGATTATTGGTAAAAACATTAGTCTGTATGAACGAAATATTTTACATTACCTAAAAGGCTTTGCCTTGTACCAAAAAGGACAGTGTAAAGAAGGTTGTAAGCAAATGCAAGAGGCCATGCATATTTTTGACGTGCTAGATCTTCCAGAGCAAGTAGCCTACTATCAGGAACACTACAAAAAATTTATCAAAGATTAATTTTCCCAAATAAGGGAAAAATGAAAAAGCTCCTTTCGGTTTTGATACAATAGTTTCAAAATTTGAGAGGAGTTTTTATATGAATCGCTATGCAGTACAGTTGATTAGTCGCGGAGCTGTTAACAAGATAGGGAATATGCTCTATGATTATGGAAATAGTGTCTGGTTGGCTTCCATGGGGGCCATAGGCCAGACTGTTTTAGGAATGTATCAGATTTCTGAACTCGTCACATCTATTCTCGTAAATCCCTTTGGCGGAGTCATTTCAGACCGTTTTTCTCGTCGTAAGATTTTAATGGCGGCAGACCTTGTTTGTGGGATTCTTTGTCTGGCTATTTCTTTTATAAGGAATGACAGCTGGATGATTGGAGCTTTGATTTTTGCCAATATTGTTCAGGCTATTGCTTTTGCCTTTTCTAGACCAGCAAATAAGGCCATTATCACCGAATTGGTAGAGAAGGATGAACTGGTCCTCTACAATTCTCGTTTGGAGTTGGTCTTGCAGGTTGTCAGCGTGAGTTCTCCTGTACTTTCTTTTCTTGTTTTACAATTCTCAAGTCTCCATCTGACGCTCTTACTAGATGCTTTGACTTTTTTTATAGCATTTGTTCTAGTGGCCTTACTTCCAAAAGAAGAACCAATGGTTCAAGATAAGAAACTTTTTACTGGTAAAGATATTTTTGCAGATATCAAAGATGGCTTGCACTATATCTGGCATCAAAAAGAGATTTTCTTTCTCCTGTTAGTGGCTTCCAGCGTTAATTTCTTTTTTGCGGCTTTTGAGTTTTTGCTTCCTTTTTCAAATAAACTATATGGAGTAGAAGGAGCTTATGCGACTATCTTAACCATGGGTGCGATTGGCTCAATTATAGGAGCACTGATAGCAAATAAATTTAAATCAAGTATGAATACACTTTTGTTCTTATTGATTTTAACAGGAGTAGGAGTTTTCATGATGGGTTTGCCACTGCCCAATATTTTAACCTTTTCTGGAAACCTGATTTGTGAACTCTTTATGACGATTTTTAATATTCACTTCTTTACACAGGTACAGACCAAGATTGATGGAGAATATCTGGGTAGGGTATTGAGTACCATTTTTACACTGGCAATTCTCTTTATGCCGATTGCGAAAGGTTTGATGACCTTTCTTCCAAGTGTCCATCTTTATTCTTTCTTGATTATTGGACTTGGAGTTGTAGCCTTATCTTTCTTAGCTCTCGGATATGTTCGAACTCATTTTGAAAAAGAGACATAAGTTTGCTTGGACTTCAAAAATAATTCCAATCTAAGTGTTTTTTCGCCCTTCTCGTTTGTGAGAAGGGCTTAGTTTATGGTAAAATGGTTTTATGAATAAAAGAATGAATGAGTTAGTCGCCTTGCTCAATCGCTATGCGACTGAGTACTATACCAGCGACAATCCGTCGGTTTCAGATAGTGAGTATGACCGCCTTTACCGTGAGTTGGTTGAGTTGGAGGCTGCCTATCCAGATCAAGTATTAGCAGACAGTCCGACCCATCGTGTTGGTGGCAAGGTTTTAGATGGTTTTGAAAAATACAGTCATCAGTATCCTCTTTATAGTTTGCAGGATGCTTTTTCACGTGAGGAGCTTGAAGCTTTTGATGCACGTGTTCGTAAGGAAGTGGCTCATCCAACCTATATTTGTGAGCTGAAAATCGATGGCTTGTCTATCTCGCTGACTTATGAAAAGGGGATTTTGCTTGCTGGTGCAACACGTGGAGACGGTTCTGTTGGGGAGAATATCACGGAAAACCTCAAGCGTGTTAAGGACATTCCTTTGACCTTACCAGAAGAACTTGATATTACAGTTCGTGGGGAATGTTATATGCCACGCTCTTCTTTTGACCAGGTCAACCAAGCACGACAAGAAAATGGAGAGCCTGAATTTGCCAATCCTCGGAATGCGGCAGCAGGCACCCTGCGACAGTTGGATACGGCAGTAGTAGCCAAGCGCAATCTTGCTACCTTCCTCTATCAAGAAGCCAGTCTTTCAACTCGTGACAGTCAAGAAAAGGTGTTGAAGCACCTTGAACAACTAGGTTTTGTGGTTAATCCTAAGCGAATCTTGGCAGAAAACATAGATGAAATCTGGAATTTTATCCAAGAAGTAGGACAGGAACGGGAAAACCTGCCTTATGATATCGATGGAGTGGTGATCAAGGTCAATGATTTAGCAAGCCAAGAAGAACTCGGTTTTACCGTCAAGGCTCCAAAGTGGGCAGTGGCCTACAAGTTCCCAGCTGAAGAAAAAGAAGCTCAACTCTTATCAGTTGATTGGACAGTTGGCCGTACGGGTGTTGTAACCCCAACAGCCAATCTAACACCAGTACAACTAGCTGGTACAACTGTTAGCCGTGCGACTCTGCATAATGTGGATTATATTGCTGAAAAAGATATCCGCAAAGATGATACGGTTATCGTCTATAAGGCTGGTGACATTATCCCTGCCGTTTTACGTGTAGTAGAGTCCAAACGGATTTCTGAAGAAAAACTAGATATCCCTACAAACTGTCCAAGTTGTAACTCTGACTTGTTGCACTTTGAAGATGAAGTGGCCCTCCGTTGTATCAATCCGCGTTGCCCTGCCCAAATTATGGAAGGTTTGATTCACTTTGCTTCTCGAGATGCCATGAATATTACAGGACTCGGTCCATCAGTAGTTGAGAAGCTATTTGCTGCCAATTTAGTAAAGGATGTGGCGGATATTTACCGTTTGAAAGAAGAAGATTTCCTCCTTTTAGAGGGGGTTAAGGAAAAGTCTGCTGCTAAACTGTATCAGGCCATCCAAGCATCTAAGGAAAATTCTGCTGAAAAGCTCTTGTTTGGTTTGGGCATTCGTCATGTCGGAAGCAAGGCCAGTCAGCTGTTACTTCAACATTTCCACTCGATTGAAAATCTGGCTCAGGCAGATTCAGATGAAGTGGCTAGTATTGAAAGTCTGGGTAGTGTGATTGCCAAGAGTCTTCAGACATATTTTGCGACAGAAGGCTCTGAAATTCTCCTCAAAGAATTGAAAGAAGCTGGGGTCAATCTGGACTATAAAGGACAGACGGTAGTGGCAGATGCGGCCTTGTCAGGTTTGACCGTTGTATTGACTGGAAAATTGGAACGGCTCAAGCGCTCAGAAGCTAAAAATAAACTCGAAAGTTTGGGTGCTAAAGTGACTGGCAGTGTTTCTAAAAAGACCGACCTCGTCGTGGCAGGTGCAGATGCTGGAAGTAAACTTCAAAAAGCACAAGAACTTGGTATTGAAGTTCGAGATGAAGCTTGGCTCGAAAGTTTGTAAAGAATAGTAGAAGGCTAGATGTTAGATAGTCTGAAACTGTCTATCCTGAAGTGTTTTGACATGAATTGAGTCTATCTTGAGTCAGAAATTAAATTGCTGAATCTATCAGCACCACATAAAAAATTAAATTAAAATTAGAAATTAGGAAAAGAAATGTTAAATTACCCTGTAGTCATCCATTTTCATCGAAAAAACGGGGATTATGCAGCCTGTTCATTTAGTAGAAAACAGGCGGACAATGTTGAAAAATTGTATTATGAAAATAACTTTTTTGGAGCAAAGTTCTCCTTCACAGTTACAAGTCAAGAAAAGTTAGAAAACCTGAAGTTTTCTGTCGAGATTGATGGGACAGTTAAGGAATATTCCGTGCGTTATAACTACTATCCGCTTCTGACAGAAGTTTGGATTTTAGAGGGCGACGAGACTGTTTATTATTCTGAAAACCCAGCCATTGCTAGTCCTTACTACAAAGATCAAAATCCATTTGCTTTTGATAGAGCAATACATAGCGCTAGTTTTGATCACCACTGGGGCTACCAAGGAGAACTAGGTTACAGTCTTTCAGATTATCAGACTAGCTTTAAACTTTGGGCTCCTACGGCTACTGCTGTACAGGTGGTTGTCTACGAAAATACCAGCAACGACGCTCCGATTTGGAAAACCTTTAATCTAGAGCGTGGTAATAGCTATTCATACAGTCATAAGTACAATACCATTGGTGTTTGGAGTCTAGACTTAGATGAAAATCTTGCTGGCAAGGCTTATCAGTATCAGATTTACTTTCCTCACCACCAGACTGTGACGAGAGATCCTTACACGATTGCCACAAGTCCTGACGGCAAACGTTCCGTAATTCTTTCTCATCAAGACAGACAAGTAGAAGGATTTGTGGTCAAACATGGAACAGAAGCGCCTTGGCGTTTGGAAAATCCATGTAAAGCAGTTATCTGTGAAATGCATATCCGAGATTTAACCAAATCTCCGACCTCTGGAGTTGCAGAGCATCTCCGTGGAACCTTCCTTGGTGCTGCCCAGACTGGAACTGTAAACCAATTCGGACAAGCAACCGCCTTTGACTATATCAAAGAACTTGGCTGCAACTATGTTCAACTCCAGCCTATCTTTGATCGCCATAAGGAATACGATGAGGATGGAAATGTAACCTATAACTGGGGTTATGACCCTCAAAACTACAATGCACCAGAACCAAGTTTTTCTAGTAATCCAGATGATCCAGGGCAGGTCATTCGTGATTTGAAGACCATGGTTCAAGCCTATCACGATGCGGGGATTGGTGTCATTATGGACGTGGTTTATAATCACACCTTTTCAACGGTTGATGCACCTTTCCAAACAACTGTCCCTGATTACTACTATCGTATGAATCCAGACGGTACCTTCCAGAATGGAACAGGTGTTGGAAATGAAACAGCCAGTGAACACGAAATGTTCCGCAAGTACATGATTGATTCTCTTCTATACTGGGTACAGGAATACAATATTGACGGCTTCCGTTTTGACTTGATGGGTATTCATAATGTCAAAACCATGCAAGCGATTCGTTGGGCGCTAGATGAGGTTGATCCCCGTATTATCACTTATGGAGAAGGCTGGGATATGGGAACAGGTCTTGCAACTTATGATAAGGCCAAGAAGGATAATGCCTACCAAATGCCAAATATCGGATTCTTCAATGATAATCAGCGTGATGCGGTCAAAGGAGGAGAAGTTTATGGTGCAATCAAGTCAGGATTTGTAAGTGGTGCAGCCACTGAACCAATCATTGCCAAGGCCATTCTTGGTAGCCGAGAATTGGGTTCTTATCTCAGTCCAAACCAGGTTCTCAACTATGTTGAAGCCCATGACAATTACAATCTTCATGATTTGTTGGCGACTCTTCATCCTGATCAAAGTTCAGACCAGATTATGCGCAAGGTTGAGACGGCGACAGTAATGAACCTTCTCATGCAAGGAATGTCCTTTATGGAAATTGGCCAAGAATTTGGTCGAACCAAATTAATTCCGACGGGTGAACATGGACAACTCACTTCGGCAGACCGAGAACGTGCTATGAATAGTTACAACGCTCCTGACAGTGTTAACCAAATAAACTGGGATTTAATCAATGAAAGACAAGAAAGCATTGACTTTGTCCGTCAAATTATTCGACTGAAAACACAGACTAGCGCCTTTTCTTATCCTACATACGAAGAAGTTTACCGTCATGTCTTTGTTCACACAGCTGCAGAAAATAGCGGATGGATTGTTTACGAGATTCACGGGGGGCCAGAACATCTATTGGTAGTATTCAATGCCAAGGGAACTTCCTTATACTTTGAAAATGCAGGAAATCTAGAAATGCTTGTGACCAATAGTCGTTCGAAACAAGAAAATGTCATTGATGATACTAGTGTCGCAGTGCTAAAAGTACTCTCTTAAATGCATAAACTAAAAAGGGTTAGATTGTCTAATCCTTTTTATCATTTATAAGTTTTCAATGAAGATTAGAATCAAGTTTCAAATAGTTTGAAAAGTCAAGCTTGTGAAAATAATCTCAAAAATATTGTAAAAAGGGTTGTAATTTTCTGAAAATTTGGTAAAATATATCTTAATCATTTTCAGGAGGACGAGAATTTGACAAGATATCAGAATTTAGTAAATGGAAAATGGAAATCATCTGAAAAAGAAATTACGATTTATTCACCAATCAATCAAGAAGAATTAGGGACAGTACCCGCTATGAGCCAAGCAGAAGTAGATGAGGCTATGCAAGCTGCGCGTGCAGCCCTGCCAGCATGGCGAGCTTTATCAGCAGTTGAACGTGCGGCTTATTTGCATAAAACAGCAGCTATTTTAGAACGTGATAAGGAAGAAATTGGTACTATCCTTGCCAAAGAAGTAGCAAAAGGGATTAAAGCAGCCATTGGAGAAGTAGTGCGTACAGCAGACTTGATTCGTTATGCTGCTGAGGAAGGTCTCCGTATCACTGGACAAGCGATGGAAGGTGGTGGTTTTGAGGCAGCAAGTAAAAATAAACTGGCTGTTGTCCGTCGTGAGCCGGTTGGAGTCGTGCTAGCTATTGCTCCCTTTAACTATCCAGTCAACCTTTCTGGATCTAAGATTGCTCCGGCCTTGATTGCAGGGAATGTGGTTATGTTTAAGCCACCAACACAAGGTTCTATTTCTGGTCTCTTGTTGGCTAAAGCCTTTGAGGAAGCAGGGATTCCAGCAGGTGTTTTCAATACCATTACGGGACGTGGTTCAGAAATTGGGGATTATATCATTGAGCACAAAGAAGTCAACTTCATCAACTTTACAGGTTCAACTCCTATCGGAGAACGTATTGGTCGTTTAGCTGGTATGCGTCCTATCATGTTGGAACTTGGCGGAAAAGATGCGGCTCTTGTACTAGAAGATGCAGATTTGGAACATGCTACCAAGCAAATTGTTGCGGGAGCCTTTAGCTACTCAGGGCAACGTTGCACGGCCATTAAACGTGTTATTGTTATCGAAAGTGTAGCAGATACACTAGCTGCTTTGCTTCAAGCAGAGGTTGCTAAATTAACAGTTGGTGATCCATTTGACAATGCTGATATTACACCTGTTATTGACAATGCTTCAGCCGACTTCATCTGGGGCTTGATTGAGGATGCACAAGAAAAAGGGGCTCAGGCTCTTACACCAATCAAACGTGAGGGCAATCTTCTCTGGCCAGTGCTTTTTGACCAAGTTACAAAAGATATGAAAGTAGCATGGGAAGAGCCATTTGGCCCTGTTTTACCAATTATTCGTGTGGCTAATGTAGAAGAAGCAATTGCCTTTGCCAACGAATCTGAATTCGGCCTTCAATCCTCAGTCTTTACAAATGATTTCAAAAAGGCCTTTGAAATTGCTGAAAAACTTGAAGTGGGTACAGTTCATATTAATAATAAAACCCAACGTGGTCCAGATAATTTCCCATTCCTTGGTGTCAAAGGTTCTGGAGCTGGAGTGCAAGGAATTAAATATAGCATTGAAGCGATGACAAATGTCAAATCCATTGTTTTTGATGTGAAATAAAATGTAAAATCAGGAAAATTACTTTCTGATTTTATTCTTTTCAAAAAAATACAGTTTAAAATTGATAAAAAACGAATATTCTGCTATTATAATAAAAAAATATATGGAAATTGTTTCGTGTTCTATTTTCTGGATATCTTTTTTAAAATGCTAGGTAATTTTTTGAAGGCTTTCATAAAAAAATATGATTTCCTTCGTAAATTACTTGAAAGTTATCTTAAAAGAGTGTATAATAGAATTATAGAAAACGCTTACAAAAGAAAGGGGATTGAATGAATAATCAAGAAGCATTAAGAACCTTTACTACAGGTGAGAACTTTCACCTCCAGCATTATTTAGGAGCGCATAGAGAGGAGAAAAACGGAGAAATAGGCTATACCTTTAGGGTTTGGGCCCCAAATGCACAAGCAGTTCATCTAGTTGGTGATTTTACCGATTGGGTTGAAAATCAAATTCCAATGGAACGAAATGAATTTGGGATCTGGGAAGTCTTTACCACTCTTGCTCAAGAAGGCCAAATTTATAAGTATCATATCACACGATCAAACGGTCATCAGTTGATGAAGATTGACCCTTTGGCTGTAAGGTATGAGGCACGACCTGGTACTGGGGCTATTTTAACAGAGATTCCAGAAAAGAAATGGAAGGATGGTCTCTGGCTAGCCCGTAGAAAACGCTTGAGCTTTGAAGAGCGTCCTGTCAATATTTACGAGGCTCATGCTGGCTCTTGGAAGAGAAATCCTGATGGCAGCCCCTATAGTTTTTCTCAATTGAAAGATGAACTCATTCCTTACTTGGTTGAGATGAATTATACTCACATTGAGTTTATGCCTCTGATGTCCCACCCACTAGGTTTGAGTTGGGGCTATCAGCTTATGGGTTACTTTGCTCTAGAGCATGCCTATGGTCGTCCTGAAGAATTTCAAGATTTTGTTGAGGAATGTCACTTAAACAATATTGGGGTTATTGTAGACTGGGTACCTGGTCATTTCACCATTAATGATGATGCCTTAGCTTATTATGACGGGACACCGACTTTTGAGTACCAAGACCATAATAAGGCTCATAACTATGGTTGGGGCGCTCTCAATTTTGACCTTGGAAAAAATGAAGTCCAGTCCTTCTTGATTTCTAGTATTAAGTTTTGGATTGACTTTTACCATCTAGATGGTATTCGTGTGGATGCTGTCAGCAATATACTCTATTTAGACTACGATGATGCTCCATGGACACCTAATAAAGATGGTGGCAATCTCAACTATGAGGGATATTATTTCCTTCAACGCTTGAATGATGTGATTAAACTAGTTCATCCAGATGTGATGATGATTGCAGAAGAAAGTTCATCAGCTACTCAGATTACTGACACTAAGGATTCAGATGGTCTAGGATTTGACTACAAGTGGAATATGGGCTGGATGAATGATATCCTCCGATTCTACGAAGAAGATCCGATTTACCGTAAATATGACTTTAATCTGGTGACTTTCAGCTTTATGTATGTCTTCAAGGAAAACTATCTCCTACCATTCTCGCACGATGAAGTGGTTCACGGTAAGAAGAGTATGATGCATAAGATGTGGGGAGATCGCTACAATCAATTCGCAGGCTTGCGCAATCTCTACACTTACCAAATTTGTCACCCAGGTAAAAAATTGCTTTTCATGGGTAGTGAATATGGGCAATTCCTAGAATGGAAATCTGAAGAACAGTTGGAATGGTCAAACCTAGAAGATCCAATGAATGCGAAGATGAAGTATTTCACTTCTCAGCTAAACCAGTTTTACAAAGATCATCGCTGTTTGTGGGAAATCGATACCAGCTATGATGGTATTGAAATCATTGATGCGGATAATCGAGACCAGAGTGTTCTTTCTTTCATCCGTAAGGGTAAGAAGGACGATATGCTAGTCTGCGTCTTTAACATGGCACCAGTTGAACGAAAAGATTTTACAATCGGACTTCCTGTTGCAGGGATTTACGAAGAAGTCTGGAATACTGAGTTAGAAGAGTGGGGAGGCGTTTGGAAAGAACATAATCAAACTGTGCAAACGCAAGAAGGACTATGGAAAGATTATGAGCAGACCTTGACCTTTACCCTACCGGCTATGGGAGCAAGTGTTTGGAAAATCAAACGTCGCTTGAAACCTACTAAAACCGTCACAAGTAAAAACCAAAAAGGAGTAGAAAATGAAGAATGAAATGTTAGCTTTGATTCTTGCTGGTGGGCAAGGAACTCGTCTCGGTAAACTCACTCAAAGCATCGCAAAACCAGCTGTGCAATTTGGTGGGCGCTACCGTATCATTGACTTTGCTCTTTCAAACTGTGCCAACTCAGGCATCAACAATGTTGGAGTCATTACACAGTACCAACCACTTGCTCTCAACAACCATATCGGGAATGGTTCAAGCTGGGGACTAGATGGTATCAATTCAGGTGTCTCTATTCTTCAACCCTATTCTGCAAGTGAAGGAAATCGTTGGTTTGAGGGGACTAGCCACGCTATTTACCAAAATATCGATTATATTGACAGTGTCAATCCTGAGTATGTCTTGATTCTGTCTGGGGACCACATCTATAAAATGGACTATGATGATATGCTCCAGTCTCACAAGGATAATAATGCCAGTTTGACAGTAGCAGTTCTTGATGTTCCTCTGAAAGAAGCTAGCCGTTTTGGTATCATGAATACAGATGCAAACAATCGTATTGTTGAATTTGAAGAAAAACCAGCTCAACCTAAATCTACAAAAGCTTCTATGGGAATTTACATTTTTGATTGGCAACGTCTCCGCAATATGCTCGTTGCTGCTGAAAAGAGCAATGTCGATATGTCAGACTTTGGTAAAAATGTCATTCCAAATTACCTTGAGTCAGGTGAAAGTGTTTATGCTTATGAATTTAATGGTTACTGGAAAGACGTTGGTACGATTGAATCGCTTTGGGAAGCTAACATGGAATATATTTCACCAGAAAATGCCTTGGATAGCCGTAACCGTCAATGGAAGATTTACTCAAGAAACTTAATTTCACCACCAAACTTCCTTGGGGCAAATGCTCATGTGGAAGATTCCTTGGTTGTCGATGGCTGTTTCGTAGATGGAACTGTTAAACATTCTATCCTCTCAACAGGTGCGCAAGTTCGCGAAGGGGCAGAAGTAGTAGATTCAGTTATCATGAGTGGTGCAATTGTTGGTCAGGGAGCTAAAATCAAACGTGCCATTATTGGTGAAGGTGCAGTTATTTCTGATGGTGTCGAAATTGATGGAACAGAAGAAGTACAGGTTGTAGGATATGATGAAGTAGTGGGGGTAGCAACAGATGAAGATTGATAAATATTCTGCCATTTTAGGAAACACAGTTGGTTTTCATGATATGTCAACATTGACCGACCACCGTCCAGTAGCTAGTTTGCCATTTGGTGGGAAATATCGTTTGATCGACTTCCCGCTCTCAAGTCTTGCTAATGCAGGTGTCCGTAGTATCTTTGGTATTTTCCAACAAGATAATATTAGCTCAGTCTTTGACCATATCCGTTCAGGACGTGAGTGGGGCTTGTCAACTCTTCTTAGCCACTATTATCTAGGTATTTACAATACCCGTGTGGAAAGTAGTACAGTTGGAAAAGAATACTACCAACAGCTTCTTACTTACTTGAAACGTTCTGGCTCAAACCAAACAGTTGCCCTCAACTGTGATGTTTTGATTAACATTGATTTGAACCAAGTTTTCCATCTACATAGTACAACAAAAGGGCCTATCACTGTAGTTTATAAAAAACTAGCTAAGAAAGACATTTCAGAAGTAAACGCAATCTTGGAAGTGGATGAAACAGACCATGTTCGTTCTCATAAACTCTTTGATAGCAAGTTACCAGATCAAATCTATAACATGTCTACAGATATCTTTGTCGTTGATACACCTTGGTTGATAGAACGCTTGGAAGAAGAAGCTAAAAAAGAACATCCAGAGAAGTTGCGCTATGTTTTACGGGATTTGGCTGCAAAAGAAGGGGCTTTTGCCTACGAGTACACAGGTTATCTAGCAAATATTCATTCTGTAGAGTCTTATTACAAAGCTAACAAAGATATGCTTGAAACACAAAAATTCTACTCTCTCTTCTCACCAAATCAAAAGATTTATACAAAGGTCAAAAACGAAGAGCCAACTTATTATGCTAATACATCTAAGGTAAGCACTTCTCAGTTTGCCTCTGGTAGTATTATTGAAGGTCAAGTGGCTAATTCTGTTTTATCACGTAATATTCATGTCCATAAGGATAGCTTGGTTAAAGATAGCATCTTATTCCCTCGTGTTGTTATTGGAGAAGGTGCTCAGGTAGAATATGCTATCTTGGACAAGGGTGTTGAAGTTGCGGATGGAGTTGTGATCCGTGGAACTGCAGAACATCCAGTCGTCGTTAAGAAAGGTGCTAAAGTAACAGAGGATATTCATTCATGAAAATTTTATTTGTAGCAGCTGAGGGTGCACCCTTTTCAAAAACAGGTGGTTTGGGAGACGTCATTGGTGCTCTTCCCAAATCACTGGTAAAAGCGGGACATGAAGTTGCAGTAATTCTCCCCTACTATGACATGGTAGAGGCTAAATTTGGAAATCAGATTGAAGATGTTCTTCATTTTGAGGTGAGCGTTGGTTGGCGCAGACAGTATTGTGGAATTAAGAAAACAGTATTAAATGGTGTAACCTTCTACTTTATTGACAACCAATATTATTTCTTCCGTGGTCATGTTTACGGTGATTTTGATGACGGAGAACGCTTTGCTTTCTTCCAACTTGCTACCATTGAGGCTATGGAAAGAATTGACTTTATTCCTGACCTTCTCCATGTTCATGACTACCATACAGCTATGATTCCTTTCTTGTTAAAGGAAAAATACCGTTGGATTCAAGCCTATGAGGGCATTAAAACAGTTTTAACCATTCATAATTTAGAATTCCAAGGACAATTTTCAGAAGGAATGTTATGGGATTTGTTTGGAGTTGGCTTCGAACGTTACGCTGATGGTACCCTTCGCTGGAATAACTGTCTGAACTGGATGAAGGCAGGTATTCTCTATGCGGATCGTGTTTCAACCGTTTCACCTAGTTATGCTCATGAAATTATGACCAGTCAGTTCGGATGTAACTTGGATCAGATTCTTCGAATGGAGTCTGGCAAGGTGTCTGGTATCGTGAATGGGATTGATGCTGACCTTTATAATCCTCAGACGGATGCTCTTTTAGATTATCATTTTAATCAGGAAGATTTGTCTGGTAAAGCCCAAAACAAGGCAAAATTGCAAGAAAGAGTTGGCTTGCCAGTTAGAGCTGACGTTCCTCTGGTGGGAATTGTTTCTCGTTTGACACGTCAAAAAGGTTTTGATGTGGTGGTGGAAAGTCTTCACCATATCTTGCAAAATGATGTTCAGATTGTTCTTTTGGGAACTGGAGATCCAGCCTTTGAAGGAGCTTTCTCATGGTTTGCTCAGATTTACCCAGACAAGCTATCAGCAAATATCACTTTTGATGTCAAACTTGCTCAAGAAATCTACGCTGCTTGTGACCTCTTCCTCATGCCGAGTCGTTTTGAACCGTGTGGCTTGTCTCAGATGATGGCTATGCGTTACGGAACCTTGCCATTGGTCCATGAAGTTGGTGGCTTGCGAGATACCGTTAAAGCCTTCAATCCAATCGAAGGAAGCGGTACTGGCTTTAGCTTTGACAATTTATCTCCTTACTGGTTAAATTGGACTTTCCAAACAGCTTTGGACTTGTATAGAAACCATCCTGATGTTTGGAGAAATCTACAAAAACAAGCTATGGAGTGTGATTTCTCGTGGGATACAGCCTGCAGGTCATACCTTGACTTGTACCATAGTTTAGTTAATTAATAGATAAAATCGTATGATGACTTCATACGATTTTTGGGCTGTTTAGAGAGGAGAACTGATGTCTCAAGTAAAAGGTTTGTGTGTTATGGATGTTGATGGAACCTTACTCCTAGAAGAAGTAATTGATCTTTTGGGAAGAGAGGCAGGTCGTGAGGAGGAAATTTCGCTGATTACAAGTCGGGCAATGAGAGGAGAGTTAGACTTTGAAACGAGTTTACGAGAGAGAGTAGCTTTGTTAAAAGGCCTCCCTGATTCGGTCTTTTATACAGTATTCAACTCTATTCATCTATCGCCAAATGCACAGAAATTTATCTTTATTCTCCAAAAGAATGGAATCCTAGTTGGTCTGGTGTCCGGTGGATTTATACCAATAGTTGAGAGATTAGCAAAATCACTTGGAGTTGCCCATTTCTCTGCCAACCAACTTGAAGTCAAAGATGGTCTTTTAACTGGAAAATTGATTGGACAAATTATAAGTCCTGAGGTCAAAAAAGAGACTATGGAAAAATGGAGAGAGGAACTAAAACTTTCTAAAGAAAGAACGATTGCAATCGGTGATGGGGCCAATGACCTATTAATGTTGAAGTCATCAGGACTAGGAATTGCCTTTTGTGCCAAAGAAGTACTCAAAAAAGAAATACCGAATCATGTTGACAAGAGGGATTTTTTAGAAGTTCTTCCTTTGATTGACTGTTTAGAATGAGGGAAAATATGAAGATTGTAATTGCACCAGATTCATTTAAGGAAAGCTTGACAGCTCAACAGGTAGCTGAAGCAATAAAAAGAGGCTTCCAACAATCGATAGTAGATGTAGAATGCCTCCTCTGCCCTGTTGGTGATGGTGGCGAAGGTACAGTAGATTCCATTCGACATTCTCTTGACCTTGAAGAAAAATGGATCCAAGTGACAGGACCTTTTGGACAAAAAGAATCCATGCGCTATTTTCAAAAAAGTCAACTGGCACTATTTGAAGTTGCCGACTTGGTTGGCCTTGGAAAAATTCCGCTAGAGAAACGAAATCCACTTCAAATCCAAACTTGTGGTATTGGAGAGTTGATTCGTCATCTCATTGCTCAAGGGATTAAAGAAATCTATATCGGCGTTGGTGGCACGGCCAGTAATGACGGAGGAATTGGGATCGCTACTGGTTTAGGTTATCGATTTTATGATAGGGATGGAAATGTCTTGCCTGCTTGCGGTCAATCCTTATCAAACTTAGCTTCTATGTCAACAGAAAATCGCTATGAAATTCCAGAAGATGTGCAAATTCGTATTTTAGCAGATGTCGCGAGTCCCTTATGTGGTCATCAAGGTGCGACTTACACTTTTGGCAAACAAAAAGGCCTAGATTCTACTATGTTTGAAGTTGTAGATCAGGCAATCCAAGATTTTTATGAAAAAATCTCACCTGCAACATTGGAAATTAAAGGAGCAGGAGCTGGGGGAGGTCTTGCTGGCGGTTTGTGTGCCTTTGCTCAGGCAAATATCGTGTCTGGAATTGATACCTGCCTGGACTTAATCAACTTTGATAAGAAAGTTTCACATGCTGACTTGGTTGTTGTAGGAGAAGGAAGGCTAGATCGTCAAAGCCTAGCAGGTAAAGCTCCGATAGGCGTAGCAAAAAGAACCCCTGTCGGAGTTCCTGTCATTGCTATTTGTGGTAGTCTTGCTGAAGATTTACCTTCCCTACCATTTGAAAATATCCAAGCTGCCTTTTCTATTTTAGAGAAAAGCGAACCTTTAGAAGATAGTTTGAAAAATGCCAGTCTCTATTTGGAGCACACGGCTGCCAATATAGGGTATTTATTAAATATGCACAAGATTTAGCCAAACCATTTCTTCCAGATGGATGTTTTGGCTGGTTCTTCCTTTTTATCTTCCCAAAGTTTTGCAAAAGCAAGTCGAAGGTCCTTTTCTTCTACTTGTACTGGTGCATTGCTATGGATAATCAAGCCAAAAGGAGAAGAAGTATGCTCTTCAGATACGATGGTAGCTTGACTATCAGTTTCTTTAGCTTCTTTTAAGTAGAAAACTTGCTTGTCAAATTCGATATTTGGAGAAATCTTTACAAATAGTGGCTCTGCTTTTTCCTGAAGGTTTTCTAAAATAGATAAAAAGCCTTTTTCTAACTGAGGGCTATTTGCTGTGTCAATATCTGCATATCCAAGAACTCTTTCCTCAAAAGTGCCAAGATAGCGTCTTTGCTCATCTGGATTTAATTTCGGCCCACCATGAGCTTTTTCAAGTAATTGTTTTGATAAATCTGTCATGAAAACAGTATATCATAAAAGTTAGAATAAAACAGACAAAAGAAAGCGATTACTTTATAAAGTTAAGGAAAATTTGCACAAAGATAACGTTTTTTCTTGAAAAAGGAGGGGTTTTAAGGTATTATAGAGGTGTAAAAAATTTAACTCATAAGGAGAGTAAAAAATGTCAATTATTACTGATGTTTACGCTCGCGAAGTCCTAGACTCACGCGGTAACCCAACACTTGAAGTAGAAGTTTACACTGAATCAGGTGCTTTCGGACGTGGTATGGTTCCATCAGGAGCTTCTACTGGTGAACACGAAGCAGTTGAACTTCGCGACGGTGACAAATCTCGTTACGGTGGTCTTGGTACACAAAAGGCTGTTGACAACGTAAACAACATCATTGCTGAAGCTATCATCGGCTACGATGTACGTGATCAACAAGCTATCGACCGTGCTATGATCGCTCTTGACGGTACTCCTAACAAAGGTAAATTGGGTGCAAACGCAATCCTTGGTGTGTCTATCGCTGTAGCTCGTGCTGCTGCTGACTACCTTGAAATCCCACTTTACAGCTACCTTGGTGGATTCAACACTAAAGTTCTTCCAACTCCAATGATGAACATCATCAACGGTGGTTCTCACTCTGACGCTCCAATCGCTTTCCAAGAGTTCATGATCTTGCCAGTTGGTGCGCCAACATTTAAAGAAGCTCTTCGTTACGGTGCTGAAATCTTCCACGCTCTTAAGAAAATCCTTAAATCACGTGGTTTGGAAACTGCCGTAGGTGACGAAGGTGGATTCGCTCCTCGTTTCGAAGGAACTGAAGACGGTGTTGAAACTATCCTTGCTGCGATCGAAGCTGCTGGATATGTTCCAGGTAAAGACGTATTTATCGGATTTGACTGTGCTTCATCAGAATTCTACGATAAAGAACGTAAAGTTTATGACTACACTAAATTTGAAGGTGAAGGCGCCGCTGTTCGTACATCTGCAGAACAAATCGACTACCTTGAAGAATTGGTTAACAAATACCCAATTATCACTATTGAAGATGGTATGGATGAAAACGACTGGGACGGTTGGAAAGCTCTTACTGAACGTCTTGGTAAGAAAGTACAACTTGTTGGTGACGACTTCTTCGTAACAAACACTGACTACCTTGCACGTGGTATCCAAGAAGGTGCTGCTAACTCAATCCTTATCAAAGTTAACCAAATCGGTACTCTTACTGAAACTTTTGAAGCTATCGAAATGGCGAAAGAAGCTGGTTACACTGCAGTTGTATCACACCGTTCAGGTGAAACTGAAGATTCAACAATCGCTGACATCGCAGTTGCAACTAACGCAGGACAAATCAAGACTGGTTCACTTTCACGTACAGACCGTATCGCTAAATACAACCAATTGCTTCGCATCGAAGACCAACTTGGTGAAGTAGCTGAATACCGTGGATTGAAATCATTCTACAACCTTAAAAAATAAAATAGTTCAGTGAACTATTTTATCCCGAACCTTGAAATTCAAAAGTTCGGCCGTTGATTTAACAACGTTTCTAGCCCCTCGGATTTTATCCGAAGGGCTATTTTTCTATTTAGGGGGCAAAACATTTCAAGACAGCTCATTTACTAATAAATACGATTCAGCTAATATAATTGAAAATGATGGAAAAAAGGGTGAATTTATGATATACTTTAACGTAGGACCTTTTTAGAAATTTTGAAAGAGTATAAAAAATTTAAAATGAGAAAAATTGTTATCAATGGTGGCTTGCCTCTGCAAGGTGAGATTACCATTAGTGGCGCAAAAAATAGTGTAGTAGCTTTGATTCCAGCTATTATTTTGGCAGATGATGTGGTGACTTTGGATTGTGTTCCAGATATTTCCGATGTTGCTAGTCTTGTCGAAATTATGGAGTTAATGGGGGCTACTGTTAAGCGTTATGACGATGTGTTAGAGATTGATCCAAGAGGTGTTCAAAATATTCCAATGCCTTATGGAAAAATCAATAGTCTTCGTGCATCTTATTATTTTTATGGAAGTCTTTTAGGTCGCTTTGGTGAAGCCACTGTTGGCTTACCTGGTGGATGTGATTTGGGACCTCGCCCTATTGATCTACATCTTAAGGCTTTTGAAGCTATGGGAGCTACTGTTAGCTATGAGGGAGATAACATGAAGTTATCTGCTAAAGTAACAGGACTTCATGGTGCAAGTATTTACATGGATACGGTTAGTGTCGGTGCGACGATTAATACGATGATTGCTGCGGTTAAAGCAAATGGGCGTACTATTATTGAAAATGCAGCCCGTGAGCCTGAGATTATTGATGTTGCAACTCTCTTGAATAATATGGGTGCCCATATCCGTGGGGCAGGAACTAATATTATCATTATTGATGGTGTTGAAAGATTACACGGAACCCGTCATCAGGTGATTCCAGATCGTATTGAAGCAGGAACATATATTTCTTTAGCTGCTGCAGTTGGTAAGGGAATTCGTATTAATAATGTTCTTTATGAACACTTAGAGGGATTCATCGCTAAGTTGGAAGAAATGGGAGTGAGAATGACTGTATCTGAAGACAGTATTTTTGTCGAAGAACAGTCTAATTTGAAAGCAATCAATATTAAGACAGCTCCTTACCCAGGCTTTGCTACTGACTTACAACAACCAATTACTCCTCTCTTGTTAACAGCAGAGGGGCGTGGTACCATTATTGATACCATTTATGAAAAACGAGTAAATCATGTTTATGAACTAGCAAAGATGGATGCAGATATTACGACTACAAATGACCATATCTTATATACCGGTGGACGTAGTTTACGTGGAGCAAATGTAAAAGCTACTGACCTTAGAGCTGGGGCCGCACTTGTCATTGCTGGTTTGATGGCTGAAGGTAAAACTGAAATTACAAATATTGAGTTCATCTTACGTGGTTATTCAGATATTATTGAAAAATTACGTAATCTAGGAGCGGATATTACACTTGTTGAAGAATAAACCGTAGAGGTGTTTATGAATATTTGGACCAAATTAGCAATGTTTTCTTTTTTTGAAACGGATCGCTTGTATTTGCGTCCTTTCTTTTTTAGTGATAGTAAGGACTTCCATGAGATAGCTTCAAATCCAGAAAATTTACAATTCATTTTTCCAAGTCAAGCTAGTCTGGAGGAGAGTCAATATGCACTGGCCAATTATTTTATGAAGGCTCCTTTAGGTGTATGGGCTATTTGTGACAAGAAAACTGAAAAAATGATTGGTTCAATTAAGTTTGAGAAGCTAGATGAAATTAAAAAAGAAGCAGAACTTGGTTATTTTTTGAGAAAAGATGTATGGTGTCAAGGTTTCATGACAGAAGTTGTTAAAAAACTCTGTCAGCTTTCTTTTGAGGAATTTGGCTTAAAACAATTATCTATCATTACCCACCTTGAAAATGAAGCTAGCCAAAGAGTTGCTCTTAAGGCTGGATTTCGTTTGTTCCGTCAGTTTAAGGGAAGTGATCGCTACACAAGAAAAATGCGGGATTATCTTGAATTTCGGTATGTAAAAGGAGAATTCAATGAGTAAACATCAGGAAATTCTAAGCTATTTGGAGGAATTACCAGTAGGTAAAAGGGTCAGTGTTCGTAGCATTTCAAACCATCTGGGAGTCAGTGATGGAACGGCCTATCGGGCCATTAAAGAAGCTGAAAATCGTGGAATTGTAGAGACTCGCCCAAGAAGTGGTACTATCCGAGTCAAATCTCAGAAAGTTGCTATCGAAAGATTAACATTTGCTGAAATTGCAGAAGTGACTTCTTCTGAGGTTTTGGCTGGGCAAGAAGGTTTAGAGAGAGAATTTAGTAAATTTTCAATCGGTGCCATGACTGAACAAAATATCTTGTCCTACCTTCACGATGGTGGGCTCCTGATTGTCGGAGATCGTACTCGTATCCAATTACTAGCGCTGGAAAATGAAAATGCAGTTCTGGTTACAGGTGGATTTCAGGTTCATGATGATGTGCTTAAACTGGCCAATCAAAAAGGAATTCCAGTTCTGAGAAGTAAGAATGACACTTTTACCATTGCGACCATGATCAATAAAGCCCTGTCAAATGTACAAATCAAGACTGATATTCTGACAGTTGAGAAACTTTATCGCCCAAGTCATGAGTATGGTTTTCTGAGAGAAACCGACACAGTCAAAGATTATTTGGACTTAGTTCGTAAGAATCGTAGCAGCCGTTTCCCTGTTATTAATCAACATCAGGTTGTTATTGGAGTTGTAACTATGAGAGATGCTGGTGATAAATCACCAAGCACGACAATTGATAAGGTCATGTCTCGTAGTCTATTTTTAGTTGGATTATCGACAAATATTGCCAATGTGAGTCAACGGATGATTGCTGAAGACTTTGAAATGGTACCGGTTGTTCGGAATAATCAAACCTTGCTTGGAGTTGTGACACGACGAGATGTCATGGAGAAGATGAGTCGTTCCCAAGTTTCGGCTCTACCAACTTTTTCTGAGCAGATTGGTCAAAAACTTTCTTATCACCATGATGAAGTAGTGATTACAGTGGAACCCTTTATGCTAGAGAAGAACGGTGTTTTGGCTAATGGTGTATTGGCAGAAATTCTGACCCACATGACTCAAGATTTTGTTGTGAATAGTGGTCGAAATCTCATTATTGAGCAGATGCTAATCTATTTTTTGCAAGCGGTTCAGATAGATGATAGATTGCGCATTCAAGCACGCATTATCCATCATACGAGACGGTCAGCTATTATTGACTACGATATTTATCATGGTCATCAGATTGTTTCAAAGGCAAATGTGACTGTTAAAATTAATTAGAAACTAGGAGAAAAAATGATAACATTAAAATCAGCTCGTGAAATCGAAGCTATGGATAAGGCCGGTGATTTTCTAGCAAGTATTCATATCGGCTTGCGTGATTTGATTAAGCCAGGCGTAGATATGTGGGAAGTTGAAGAATACGTTCGCCGTCGTTGTAAAGAAGAAAATTTCCTTCCGCTTCAGATTGGAGTTGACGGTGCTATGATGGACTATCCTTATGCTACCTGCTGCTCTTTAAACGATGAAGTAGCTCACGCTTTCCCTCGTCACTATATTTTGAAAGATGGTGATTTGCTCAAGGTTGATATGGTTTTGGGAGGCCCAATTGCTAAATCTGACCTGAATGTCTCAAAATTAAACTTCAACAATGTGGATCAAATGAAGAAATACACTCAGAGCTATTCTGGTGGTCTAGCAGACTCTTGTTGGGCTTATGCTGTCGGTACACCGTCCGAAGAAGTGAAAAACTTGATGGATGTAACTAAAGAAGCCATGTACAAGGGGATTGAGCAGGCTGTTGTTGGAAACCGTATCGGTGATATTGGAGCAGCGATTCAAGAATACGCTGAAAGTCGTGGATACGGTGTAGTGCGTGATTTGGTTGGTCATGGTGTTGGCCCAACCATGCACGAAGAACCAATGGTTCCTAACTATGGTATTGCAGGTCGAGGACTCCGTCTTCGTGAAGGAATGGTCTTGACTATTGAACCAATGATCAATACAGGTGACTGGGAAATTGATACAGATATGAAAACTGGTTGGGCGCATAAGACCATTGACGGTGGTCTATCTTGTCAATATGAACACCAATTTGTCATTACAAAAGATGGACCTGTTATCTTGACTAGTCAAGGTGAAGAAGGAACTTATTAATAAAAAGTGAAAAGACTGCTGGAAGTTCATTTCTAAAGAATTCAGTAGATCTTTTCATATTAAATAAACGCATTGTATCAAGTTTTTAAGTACCTGATATAATGCGTTTTTCTGGCTTTAAAATTCTTACCTCAATATATTGTACTTTATCATCATTTCAAAAAAATGAACTTTCTACAATGTTAAACTTCAGGTAAAAATTATGTTTCAGATTTTCTGTTACAGAAATAGATATCATTATGAAATAATTATTTTATATTTACTACTATTTCTATAAAAACCACAAAGATATTGGCAAACTATCTGATAAAGAATTATTTCGTGTTACCAACAAGGCTACGAGGAAGGATTTGTTGCCTATCGTGGTTATGATGTTTAATGAATCTTTAAAGATTGCTTTAGAGCCTTATCATTCGGAATTGTTTTTGCATATTTTGAACTCTGCTGAACGTGAAAGAAAGTTAAAACGAGAGGGTGTAGAGGAATTATATCTTCTTGATTTTAGTAGTCAATTCGATACTATCACGACAGAAGATTTTAAAGGATTACTTTGATGGAGAAATTATCATTGTTTCACGTTATTATTGTAGATTCTAAAAGAAATCAATTCAGTACATTACCTCTTTTTATTCTTTTTCAAAGGTGAATCCTTCTCCTAGGATTTCATGGGCTTCTGTAATAGTTATAAAGGCTTGAGGATCGATTCGATGAATCATTTCCTTCATTTTTACAATTTCATTTCTTCCGACAATACAGTAAATGATTTTTAAATCTTCTCGACTATAATAACCTTGACCTGAGATGAAAGTAACGCCTCTTCCTAGGTCATCATTAATCGCCTTAGCAAGTTGGTCAGGACGTTTTGTAATAATCATAAATCCTTTACCTGCATAGCCACCTTCACCAATCAAATCAATGACACGCGAAACGATAAAATCAAATAAGAGCGTGTAGGAAACCAATCTCAAATCCTTGAAGATTAGGAGAATAAGCATGAGAATACAAAAATCTAAGATAAAGAGCAGTTTCCCCATAGATATATGAGTGTATTTATTGAGAATACGAGCTAAAATATCAGTTCCCCCTGTTGTACCTCCAGCATTAAAAATAATTCCAAGACCAATTCCCAATAGAATCCCAGCTATAAGGGCTGTGATCAGTAAATCACCTTGAAGATCAATATGAAGGGGAATACGCTCAAAAAAAGCCAACCAGGCGGACAAAGCTAAGGTTCCTAGTAAACTAGAATAGAGAGATTTTGCTCCAAAAATCTTCCAAGCTAGGATGAAAAGGGGAATATTAATCAGCAGGTTCATGAGAGAAACGGGGATTTTAAAAAGATAAAAGGTGATGAGAGTAATACCTGTTGCCCCTCCTTCAAAGAGATGATGGGGAACTACAAAATAAGTTAGACCAAAAGCATAAATAGCAGCTCCTAATAAAATGGTTAAAATGGGGTAAATTTTTTTAATCATAGGGACCTCTTTTCTTATAAGTAGATTATATCAAATTTTTAAGGAAAATTTGATTGACTCCATTAGGATTTTTAATCTTTTTTTGATATAATTAAAAGTAAGAAAACCAATCTGAATCCTAAAATAGAAAGATTGATACTATGACAAAAATTAAGATTGTAACCGATTCATCTGTTACTATTGAACCTGAACTAGTAAAACAATTAGATATCACTGTTGTTCCTTTATCTGTAATGATTGATAACGTTGTTTATTCTGATGCGGATTTGAAAGAAGAAGGTAAATTTCTTCAGTTGATGCAAGCAAGTAAGAACCTCCCGAAAACAAGCCAGCCCCCTGTAGGTGTCTTCGCTGAAGTTTTTGAAGACCTATGCAAGGATGGTAGCCAGATTCTTGCTATTCATATGTCCCATGCTCTTTCTGGTACTGTAGAAGCAGCGCGACAGGGTGCTAGTTTATCTACTGCCGACGTGACAGTTATTGATAGTTCCTTCACTGACCAAGCCCTGAAATTCCAGGTTGTTGAGGCTGCGAAGTTAGCACAAGAAGGAAAAGATATGGAGGCAATTTTATCTCATGTAGAAGAGGTTAAAAACCACACAGAACTCTATATTGGTGTTTCGACTTTGGAAAATCTTGTTAAAGGTGGACGAATTGGCCGTGTAACTGGATTGTTGAGCTCACTTCTCAATATACGTGTTGTCATGCAGATGAAAGACCATGAATTGCAGCCAATCGTTAAAGGTCGTGGAGCTAAAACTTTTAAAAAATGGTTAGATGAGTTGATAATGTCGCTCTCTGAACGTTCTGTAGCAGAGATTGGAATTTCATATTCTGGCAGTGCTGATTGGGCCAAAGAGATGAAAGAAAGCTTACAAGCTTATGTTGAAAAGCCAATTTCAGTTTTGGAAACGGGCTCTATTATTCAAACTCACACGGGTGAGAACGCTTGGGCTATTTTAGTACGTTACTACTCTTAAAAAAATAAATAAAATGGGAAGAAATAGCGTTTTTAACTTGACCTAAAAGGGATTTTAGGATATGATTATATTTGTTAATTAGAAATAAAATTGGAGGAATCATTAACATGGCAAACAAACAAGATTTGATCGCTAAAGTAGCAGAAGCTACAGAATTGACTAAGAAAGACTCAGCAGCAGCAGTTGAAGCTGTATTCTCAGCAGTAGCTGACTACCTTGCAGCTGGTGAAAAAGTTCAATTGATTGGTTTTGGTAACTTTGAAGTTCGTGAGCGTGCTGCACGTAAAGGTCGCAACCCACAAACTGGTAAAGAAATCACAATTGCTGCTTCTAAAGTACCAGCATTCAAAGCTGGTAAAGCTCTTAAAGACGCTGTTAAATAATCAGCCTTTAAAAAGCCTATTGTATCAAGCTTTCTAGCTTGGTCAGTAGGCTTTTTTGTGTATAGAGGGCAAAAAAGGGGCCAGAATCTGAATGAACTAGTACCGGAACAAATATTTCAAATATTGGCTAATTCAAATTGCGTAGCAGAAATCATACAAATGAAATTGATTATAGTAAAATAGGATATGAATTATTAAGAAAGTTGGTTCTTTATTGGAAACGATAGTATTTTCAATCTCTGTTTTTCTAGCGGGTGTTTTATCCTTTTTTTCTCCTTGTATTTTTCCTCTTCTACCAGTCTATGCTGGAATTTTATTGGATGATCAGGAAAGTGCAAAAAGCTTCTCTCTGTTTGGAAGGAAAGTCGCTTGGTCAGGTTTGATTCGAACGCTTTGCTTTATTGCAGGTATCTCTCTCATTTTCTTTATCTTAGGATTTGGTGCTGGTTACCTTGGTAATATTCTCTATGCCAATTGGTTTCGCTATACCATGGGAACGATTATCATCATTTTAGGCCTTCACCAGATGGAAATTTTTCATTTTAAGAAATTAGAGGTTCAAAAAAGCTTTACTTTTAAGAAATCAGAAGCCAATCGTTATTGGTCAGCCTTTTTACTCGGTATTACTTTTAGCTTTGGTTGGACGCCTTGTATTGGTCCAGTTTTAAGTTCTGTTTTAGCGCTTGCCGCTTCTGGAGGTAATGGTGCTTGGCAAGGTGCAATCTATACCTTGATTTACACTCTGGGGATGGCCATTCCTTTCTTGGTTTTGGCACTAGCTTCAGGCGTAGTTATGCCATATTTTAGTAAAATTAAACGTCATATGATGCTACTAAAGAAAATTGGTGGTTTCCTTATTATTTTAATGGGAATTTTGTTACTATTAGGACAAGTAAATGTTCTAGCTGGAATTTTTGAATAAAGGAGAAAAAGATGAAAAAAGTAATGTTTGCTGGCTTAAGCCTCTTGTCATTAGTTGTATTGATAGCTTGTGGTGAGGAAGAGACTAAAAAGAGTCAAGCACCAGAACAAGCCCCAAAACAGCAGCAACAAGCGACTGTACAACAAATTGCTGTTGGGAAAGAGGCGCCAGATTTTACCTTGCAATCAATGGATGGCAAAGAAGTGAAGTTATCTGATTATAAGGGTAAAAAGGTTTATTTGAAGTTTTGGGCTTCATGGTGTGGTCCATGTAAAAAAAGTATGCCTGAGTTGATGGAATTAGCTGCAAAACAAGATCGTGACTTCGAAATTCTTACTGTTATTGCACCAGGAATTCAAGGTGAAAAAACTGTTGAGCAATTCCCACAATGGTTCCAAGATCAAGGTTATAAGGATATCCCAGTTCTTTATGACACAAAAGCAACCACATTCCAAGCTTATCAAATTCGAAGCATTCCTACAGAATACCTAATTGACAGTCAAGGAAAGATTGGAAAGATTCAATTTGGTGCTATCAGCAATTCGGATGCAGAAGTAGCCTTTAAAGAAATGAACTAGAATCGATAAAAATCTGATTACAAGAGAGTAGTCAGTTTTTTTTAGAAAAACATTTTATAAATATTCACAAATGTCCTATATTTATGGTAAAATAGAATCATCATTTTATTTTGGAGTCAAAGATGAATATATTTAGAACAAAGAATGTTAGTTTGGATAAAACGGAGATGCACAGGCATTTGAAGTTATGGGATTTGATTTTGTTAGGTATCGGAGCCATGGTAGGGACAGGTGTCTTTACTATAACAGGTACTGCAGCCGCAACTCTAGCGGGTCCAGCGCTAGTGATTTCAATCGTCATTTCTGCCTTGTGTGTGGGATTATCAGCCCTCTTTTTTGCAGAATTTGCTTCGCGAGTACCCGCTACAGGTGGTGCCTACAGCTATCTCTATGCTATTTTAGGAGAATTCCCAGCTTGGTTGGCTGGTTGGTTAACCATGATGGAATTCATGACAGCCATATCTGGTGTGGCTTCGGGTTGGGCAGCTTATTTTAAAGGCTTGCTCTCTCAATACGGGATAGCCCTTCCTCAGGTTTTAAATGGTACCTTTAATCCTCAAGCAGGGACATTTGTTGATTTATTGCCTATTCTTGTCTTGGTTCTAGTTACCTCGCTGGTTTTACTTAATGCTAAGGCGGCCTTACGCTTTAATTCTATTCTAGTGATTTTGAAATTTTCCGCTTTAGCTCTCTTTGTTTTAGTAGGAATTTGGCATATCAAACTTGATAACTGGAGTAATTTTGCCCCTTATGGTTTTGGCCAAATATATGGTGCTAGTACGGGTATTATGGCTGGGGCGTCCTTGATGTTCTTTGGTTTTTTGGGGTTTGAATCCATCTCTATGGCTGTAGATGAGGTCAAGACTCCTCAAAAAAATATTCCTAGAGGGATTGTCTTATCGCTTTCTATCGTAACTATTCTTTATGCCTTGGTGACTCTTGTTTTGACTGGTGTGGTTCACTATAGTCACCTAAATGTCGACGATGCCGTTGCCTTTGCTCTTCGCAGCATTGGGATTAGTTGGGCAGCCAACTATGTGTCATTAGTGGCTATTTTGACCTTGATTACGGTTTGTATCTCGATGACCTATGCCCTATCGCGTATGATTTACAGTTTAGCGCGTGACGGCTTGATGCCTGCTACCTTTAAAGAACTAACCAAAACAAGCAAGGTACCAAAAAATGCTACTATCTTGACCGGTCTAGCTTCAGCAGTAGCAGCAGGAATGTTCCCTCTTGCTAGTATCGCAGCCTTCTTAAATATTTGTACCTTGGCCTACTTGATCATGCTGGCTTATGGTCTGATTCGTTTACGGAAAGAAAAAGGAATGCCCAAAGCTGGAGAATTTAAAACACCATTAGTACCCTTATTACCTATTTTATCAATCATCATTTGTTTATCCTTTATGTTGCAGTATAATATGGAAACCTGGATTGCTTTCCTAGTTGCATTGTTGATAGGAAGTATCATTTACTTTTCTTATGGCTATAAGCATTCTACCATAGAAGAATAAAGTGAGAATCTGTTGAGTTATTGAAACTCAGCAGATTTTTATATGTGAAAGAAATTTCAAATTTTTTCTAAAAATAGCTTGACAGATTAAATTTTTAGGAGTAAACTGTTTACCAGTTAATTAAATAGTTAAGGAGTTATCTATGAAGAAAAAAAGTTTATTTTTAGTATTGTTAAGTGTCTTTCTTTTGTGTTTAAGTGCTTGTGGGCAAAAGGAAAGCCAGTCAGGTAAAGGGATGAAAATTGTAACTAGTTTTTATCCTATCTATGCTATGGTCAAGGAAGTATCTGGTGATTTGAATGATGTTCGAATGATTCAGTCAAGTAGTGGAATTCACTCCTTTGAACCTTCGGCAAATGACATCGCGGCCATCTATGATGCAGATGTCTTTGTTTACCATTCGCATACGCTTGAATCTTGGGCAGGAAGTCTGGATCCCAATCTAAAAAAATCCAAAGTTAAGGTTTTAGAGGCTTCTGAAGGAATGACCTTAGACCGCGTCCCAGGGCTAGAAGATGTGGAAGCAGGTGATGGAGTTGATGAAAAAACGCTTTATGATCCTCACACATGGTTAGATCCTGAAAAAGCTGGCGAAGAAGCTCAGATTATCGCTGATAAACTTTCAGAAGTTGATAGTGAACACAAAGAAACTTATCAAAAAAATGCGCAAGCCTTTATCAAAAAAGCTCAAGAATTAACTCAGAAATTCCAGCCTAAATTTGAAAAAGCGAGTCAGAAGACATTTGTAACACAACATACAGCCTTTTCTTATCTTGCTAAACGATTTGGACTTAATCAGCTTGGTATTGCAGGTATCTCTCCTGAACAAGAACCAAGTCCAAGACAACTAACAGAAATTCAGGAATTTGTTAAGACCTATAAGGTTAAGACGATTTTTACAGAAAGTAATGCTTCTTCAAAAGTAGCTGAAACTCTTGTCAAATCAACGGGTGTGGGTCTTAAAACTCTGAATCCTTTAGAGGCAGATCCACAAAATGACAAGACCTATTTAGAAAATCTTGAAGAAAATATGAGTGTTTTAGCAGAAGAATTGAAATGAGGAAAGAATGAAAATCAATAAAAAATATGTGGCGGGTTCGGTGGCAGTCCTTGCCATAAGCATTTGTTCCTATGAACTTGGTCGTTACCAAGCTAGTCAAATTAAGAAAGATTCTAATCGAGTAGCTTATATAGATGGTGATCAGGCTGGTCAAAAGGCAGAGAACTTGACACCTGATGAAGTCAGTAAGAGAGAGGGAATCAACGCCGAGCAAATTGTTATCAAGATTACGGATCAAGGTTATGTGACCTCTCATGGAGATCATTATCATTACTATAATGGCAAGGTTCCTTATGATGCCATCATCAGTGAAGAACTCCTCATGAAAGATCCGAATTATCAGTTGAAGGATTCAGACATTGTCAATGAAATCAAGGGTGGTTATGTCATTAAGGTAGACGAGAAATACTATGTTTACCTCAAGGATGCCGCCCATGCGGACAATATTCGTACAAAAGAAGAGATTAAACGTCAGAAGCAAGAACACAGTAGTAATCACGGGGGTGGCTCTAACGATCAGGCAGTAGTTGCAGCCAGAGCTCAAGGCCGTTATACAACGGATGATGGGTATATCTTCAATGCATCTGATATCATTGAGGACACGGGTGATGCCTATATCGTTCCTCATGGCAATCACTTCCACTATATTCCGAAGAGTGATTTGTCTGCCAGTGAATTAGCTGCTGCCCAAGCCTTCTTATCTGGGAAAGGTGGCCAATTAAGTACGGTTGAATATCGTTCAAGTAGAGCTGAAACAAGATCTAGTGTGAGAATGAGTCAATCTGAAGCTCCTCAAGATTCTGCCAAAGCTCCTGAAAGTCAAAGTGAGGATTTAGCTAGTCTCCTTCAAGAATTATACGCTTTGCCACTTAGCCAACGTCATGTGGAGTCTGATGGATTAGTATTTGACCCAGCACAGATTACAAAACGTACTGCCAATGGTGTGGCAGTGCCTCACGGGGATCATTTCCATTTCATTCCTTACTCACAAATGTCTGCCTTGGAAGAAAAATTGGCTCGAAATCTTCCAATTGGAGGTCAGCCAATTCAAAGTCATACTGATAATCCGAAACCAAGCAGTACAGATAAACCAAGTTCAACACCAAGTTCACCGATTAAACCAAACTTTAATCTCAATACGCCGGCACCGAATAGAGCAACTGGAGGCGCCTATACAACGGATGATGGGTATGTCTTTAGTCCGTCAGATGTGATTGAAGATACAGGAGACGCTTTTATTGTACCGCACGGCAACCATTTTCACTATATACCAAAAGGCGCTTTGTCTGCAGGGGAATTAGCTGCAGCCCAAGCCTATTGGAATGGGAAGCAGTCTCATTCTGCTACAAGTTCAAGTAAACCAAGTAGTGATAATGCTAAACCAGCCCAACCAAGTTTGACAGAGACTCCTAATCTGACTGTCACCCCAACATATCATCAAAATCAAGGGGAAGACATTTCAACACTTCTAAGTGAATTGTATGCCAAACCTTTGTCAGAACGACATGTAGAATCTGATGGTCTAGTCTTTGATCCGGCACAAATCATCAAACGTACAGCTAACGGTGTCGCAGTTCCTCACGGAGACCATTATCACTTTATCCCTTATTCCCAAATGTCACCGCTGGAAGAAAAATTGGCTCGTATGGTAGCTGTCAAGGGACAAAATGGCAGTGTTTTGCCAAGCGTCACTCCTCTGAAGCCAGCGCCTACTACCAAACCTCAAGCACCAGTGGGAAATAAACCGACAGAATTTGATGTCAACCAGGTTGTTAGAAAAGTTGGCGACGGTTATATTTTCGAGGATAAGGGAGTCAGTCGTTATGTTCTAGCTAAAGACCTGGCCAAGGATAAGATTGACGCCATTGAAAATCTCTTGTCTAAGAAAACTCAAGAGACACATGCCCTAGTTGCGAAGAAAGAAAATGTCGTTCCTCGTGACCAAGAATTTTATGATAAAGCATATAATTTATTGGCCGAGGCTCATAAAGCCTTGTCTGAAAATAAGGGTCGTACTTCTGATTTCCAAGCCTTAGACAAATTAGCGGAACGCTTGAATGATGAATCTTCTAATAAAGGAAAATTAGTAGATGATTTATTAGCATTCCTAGCACCAATTACCCATCCAGAACGTCTTGGTAAGCCAAATTCTCAAATTGCTTATGCAGACGATGAAATTAAATTAGCGAAATTAGCAGGTAAGTATACAACAGAGGATGGCTATATCTTTGACACTCGTGATATTACCAGTGATGAGGGAGATGCTTATGTAACACCTCATATGACCCATAGCCATTGGATTAAGAAAGAGAGTTTGTCTGAAGCTGAAAGAGCAGCAGCTCAGGCTTATGCTAAAGAGAAAGGTTTGACGCCTCCTTCAACAGATAATCAGGGTTCAGGAAATACTGAGGTTAAAGGAGTAGAAGCAATCTATAATAAAGTGAAAGCAGCTAAAAAGGTTCCACTTGATCATATTCCTTACAATCTACAACATACTGTTGAAGTTAAAAATGGTAGCTTAATTATACCTCATTACGACCATTACCATAACATTAAATTTGGGTGGTTTGACGAAGGACTTTATGAGGCACCTAAAGGCTATAGTTTAGAGGATCTCTTTGCGACTGTAAAATACTATGTAGAACATCCAAACGAACGTCCGCATTCAGATAATGGATGGGGAAACGCAAGTGACCATGTTCGTAAAAATAAGGCAGACAAAGACAGTAAATCTGATGAAGATAAGGAAGATCATCATGAATCAGACGAGTCAACCCGTCCTGAATCCAATGGAAAAGAAAATCATACAGGTTCAACCCCTTCAGCAGATAATCTGTATAAACCAAGCACCGATACGGAAGAGACAGAGGAAGAAGCTGAAGATACTACAGATGAGGATAAAGTTCCTCAAGTAGAGACTGAAAAAGTAGAAGCCAAACTCAAAGAAGTAGAAGCTCTACTTGCTAAAGTAACGGATGCTAGTTTGAAAGACAATGTGACAGAGAGCCTATCTGGTTTACGAAATAATCTGAGTCTTCAAACCATGGATAATAATGGCATCATGGCAGAAGCAGAGAAACTACTTGCTTTGTTAAAAGGTAGTGAGTCAGTTACGACGAAACCAGAAGCATAAGTTTATCCTATTAAATCAATATGATGTAAGAGTCAGTAGCAATACTGGCTTTTATTTTTTTAAAATGACATAAAAATCTTGACAGATAAACTTAAAAAAGGTAAACTATTTACTGGTTAATTAATTGGTTAAATAACCAGTTTAGAAAAACTGTTTAACCGAGAAAAAGAAGTTAAGAAAAGCTTCATCATTTATTGAAATGAGGGATTTATGAAATTCAGTAAAAAGTATATTGCAGCCGGATCAGCTGTTATCGTATCCTTGAGTCTTTGCGCCTATGCACTGAACCAGCATCGCTCGCAGGAAAATAAGGACAATAATCGTGTCTCTTATGTGGATGGCAGTCAGTCAAGTCAGAAAACTGAAAACTTGACACCAGATCAGGTTAGCCAGAAAGAAGGAATTCAGGCTGAGCAAATTGTCATCAAAATTACAGATCAGGGCTATGTGACGTCACACGGTGATCACTATCATTATTATAACGGGAAAGTTCCTTATGATGCCCTCTTTAGTGAAGAACTTTTGATGAAGGATCCAAACTATCAACTTAAGGATGGAGATATTGTCAATGAAGTCAAGGGTGGTTATATCATCAAGGTAGATGGAAAATATTATGTCTACCTGAAAGATGCAGCTCATGCTGATAATATTCGAACTAAAGATGAAATCAACCGTCAAAAACAAGAACATGTCAAAGATAATGAGAAGGTCAGCTCTGATGTTGCTGTAGCAAGGTCTCAGGGACGCTATACGACAGATGATGGTTATGTCTTTAATCCAGCTGATATTATCGAAGATACGGGTGATGCTTATATCGTTCCTCATGGAGGTCACTATCACTATATTCCAAAAAGTGATTTGTCTTCTAGTGAGTTAGCAGCAGCAAAAGCTCATTTAGCTGGCAAAAATACGCAACCGAGTCAGCTAAGCTATTCTTCAACAGCTAGTGAGAATAATACTCAATCTACAGTGCAAGGATTAACTAGCAAGCCAGAAAGCAAAGTTGAAAATCTCCAAAGTTTATTGAAAGAACTCTACGATTCACCTAGCGACAAACGTTACAGTGAATCAGATGGTCTGGTCTTTGACCCTGCTAAGATTATCAGTCGTACACCAAATGGAGTTGCGATTCCGCATGGTGACCATTATCACTTTATTCCTTACAGCAAGCTCTCTGCTTTAGAAGAAAAGATTGCTAGAATGGTGCCTATCGGTGGAACTGGTTCTACAGTTTCTACAAATGAAAAACCTCATGAAGTAGCGTCTAGTCTAGGAAGTCTTCCAAGTAATCCATCTATATTGAATAATGCTTCTTCAACGTTAAATAAGGAAATTCCTTCAACATCTGATGGTTATATCTTTAATCCTAAAGATATCGTTGAAGAAACAGCCACAGCTTATATCGTCAGACATGGTGATCATTTCCATTACATTCCTAAGGCGAATCAAATTGGTCAACCGACTCTTCCAAATAATGGTCTAACAACACCTTCGCCATCTCTTCCAGTCAATCCTAGTGTTTCACATGAGGAACATGAAGAAGGTGGACACGGCTTTGATGCCAATCGTATTATTGCTGAAGATGAAGCAGGATTTATCATGAGTCACGGCGACCACAATCATTACTTCTTCAAGAAGGATTTGACTGCTGATCAAATCAAGGCAGCGCAAGACCACTTGAAAGGGGCAAATACAGCAACACCAAGCCCATCCAATGATGAGCACGATGGCGATGATCATGACCACCATCATGATGAAGACCATGATCATGGTTTTGATGCCGATCGTGTCATCAGTGAGGATGATCAAGGCTTTGTCATGTCACACGGTGATCATAATCATTACTTCTTCAAGAAAGATTTGACAGCAGAGCAAATTAAGGCTGCACAAGACCATTTGAAAACACATCATGATGCGGAGCCTGTAAAACCTCTTGCTAAAACGGTAGAGTCTTTCTCAAGAGATGCTAGCGATGAAGAAAAGATTGCTTATATTTCTAAAACATACGGAGTTCCACTTGAAGCGATTAGAATTTCAAACGGATTCTTTGTCTTTGGAAATCCAGACCAAGCTTATGATCCAACTCATATCCATCCCTATGCTGTTCGTAAGGAACACGTTCGACTTCCACTCCAGACTGGCAATCCAGAACTTGATTTCCTAAACGAACTCTACACGACTGCTTTGAGAGATGGCGTGTCTCCGTATAGCTTACAGGTAGAAAATGGTAGTTTTGTGATTCCTCATGGCGACCATAATCACTACATCAAGGTTCAAACTAAGGGATATGAAGTGGCTTTGAAAAACAAGATTCCAGCCCTGCAATCCAATTATCAACCTGGAGCTTTTGATGAGAAGGCAGTCTTGGCAAAAGTAGATCAACTTCTAGCTGATAGCAGAAGTATCTACAAAGACAAGCCTATCGAACAAAGACAAATTGAGTTAGCCTTAGGTCAGTTTACTGAAAACATGAAGAAACTGGCAACTAACTCTACAGCAGGTTATCTTGCGACACTTGATCTTTTTGATAAGCAATATATCCATATTGATGAAAGTGTCAAACCTGTTGTAACCAGTGCTCTAGATAAGAAATATCAGGCCTTGATTGATAAAATCAATACACTGGATACAGACTCTTATGGACTTCCTAAGAAAGATCTTCTTGTTCGACTTCAAGAAGCTAAATTGGCAAAAGATGAGGCTGGTTTAGCAGCGGTTGAATCACAACTTCAAGCTCTTCAAGACTTTAATGATCGAACAGGTGTTACAACTGTAGAATACATCAAGTATTTCTACGAACACGTAAATGACGGTCGTTTGAGTGATGAACTTCGAAACAAAGTAGCTCAGTTGACTTGGACCTTGTATCAATCTCAATCCTTCCTTAAGGCAGCAGAATTGAACAAATTATTCCCAAGCATCTATCAGGCAAAACAAGAAGTGGAAGAAGCTTTGAAAGCTCAGCCAACTACTTCGAAATCAAGTCAGACAGTTCTAGATACTGAAAAAGTTGATAATCAAAGTGCCAAGACAGCTATTTATGGCTTCTTGAAAGAATTGTACGGAGACTTTATGCCTGAAGAGCATGTCAATCATGTTAGAAAGGAAGAAGTAGAAAGCCTCTTGAGCAAGGCAAATCAACTCTTGGAGCAAATCCAAGAAGAAGGAATCAGACAATCCTTGGCAGAAGAAGTAGAAAATCTCAAAGTTGCCACAAACAAGGCTGATGCAGACTTGGATGAAGTAAACAGTCAGGTAAAAGATGTCTTGACTCGTATCGCTAGCGCCCTTCAACAAGAGAAGGAAAATGCTGAGCAAGATCCTCAGACACTTGTACTCTATCAAAAACTTTACGATATCCTCATGTCACTTCACGCATATTTAGAAAACAATAAGGGTTCTGATGCGGACTTTGATAAGGTGGATGCTCTACTAGATCAACTTTCTGCTAAGAGTAAAGATAAGGCTGCTTTACTTGAATTGACAAAAGCTATTCTGGTCTTGAATCAAGAAATCAAGTCAAAATCAAGCGCAAGTGAAGAAACAACTCCAGCGACAAATGCTGAGTCAAATGGTGACAAGACAAGTACCGAAACTGAAACATCAGCAACTGCAGAATCAAATAGTGAAACTGCAAGCGACGAAAACAAACCAAGCAACACAACAGATTCTAAACCTGCTGAACCAGCTTCAGAAAAGGAAACAACAGAATCTACAACAAGTACTGGAAATCAAGAAAAACCAGCAGAATAAAAAGAAAGGCGAAGTAGCTAAGCTACCTCGTCTTTTTAGTCTTTATAAGCTACGATACCAATGATGGTATCAACTGCACGTTCCATAGTCTGAAGGCTGACGTATTCAAAACGTCCATGCATATTTTCTCCACCCGCAAAGATATTAGGAGTTGGGATTCCCATAAAGGAAATCTTAGAGCCGTCTGTCCCTCCACGGATTGGTTCGATTATAGGAGTAATCCCCAAATCTTCCATAACTGCTTTGGCAATGGTAATTGGAGTCATATCTTTTTCAATGACTTCTTTCATATTGTAGTACTGGTCTGTCAAGTTTAGGGTGACACGGTCGCTACCAAGTATTTGATTCATCTTATCAGCGATAGATTGCATGGCTGCTTTACGCGCTTCAAAGGCATCTTTTTCAAAATCACGAATGATGTAGCTTGCACGCGCCTCCTCGACACTACCTGTCACATCCATTAGATGGTAGAAGCCTTGGTAACCTTCAGTTAACTCAGGTCTGTCATTCTCTGGAAGTTGATTGTGAAAATCAATTGCTAACTGAAGGGCGTTGACCATTTGCCCTTTGGCAGTACCAGGGTGGACATTGCGTCCTTGGAAATGCAATTCAGCACCCGCTGCTGAAAAGGTCTCGTACTGAAGTTCACCTAGTGGGCCACCATCAACTGTGTAGGCAAAATCAACATCAAAATCTTCTGCATCAAATTTATTAGCACCAACACCGATTTCTTCATCTGGACCAAAACCAACACGAATCTCACAGTGTTTGATTTCAGGGTGAGCAGTTAGATATTCAATAGCAGTCATAATTTCAGCAATCCCTGACTTGTCATCAGCTCCTAGCAAGGTTGTTCCATCTGTTGTGATGAGCGTTTGTCCTGTATATTTCTCAAGACTCTTAAAGTCAGCTGGATCGAGTTTGAAACCAGAATTTCCAAGTTCAATCACACCACCATCGTAGTTTTCAATTACCTGGGGATTAACTCCTTCGGCATTAAAGTCAGCAGTATCCATGTGAGATATAAAGCCAATTTTTCGTGTTAAAGATGGATCATTGGCTGGCAAGGTCCCAATTGCAAAACCATTTGGTAGATAATAAACATTTTGTAATCCAACACGTTTCATTTCAGGAATAAGAACATTTGTAGCAAAATCTACCTGACTCTGCGTACTTGGAGTAGTAGTAGAGTGTTCATCAGAGCGCGTATTGACCTTAACGTAGGTTAAGAAGCGGTCCAAGAGATTGGGATAAGTCATAAAAAACTCCTTTTGAATTCATTTTTTCCATTGTATCATAGAAATGAGAGAAAAACAAAAGACAGAAGTTAGGGAAATTCGCTATGTTGGCGTTTACTTATTAATGGATAAATGATAAAATAAACTTGATAAAAATATCACAAGGAAGCGATTATGAAAAAAGCAATTTTAATGATGACTTTCGGTTCGCCAGAAGAGATTACCTTTGAAGGTGTGGCTGATTTTTTCACAAATATTCGTCGTGGAGTGAGACCTCAAGACCACGAAATTCAAACTCTCTATGATAATTATGTACGAATTGGCGGCACGCCTCTGCAAAAAATTACGCGTGAAGAGGTTGCCTTGGTAGAGGCTAGGCTGGGAAATGAGTATAGTGTTTATTTTGCTAATAAGTTTTCCAGTCCCTTTATTCCAAATGTGATTGGTCAGATGGAAGCAGACGGCATTGAACAGTGTATTTGCTTGATTTTGGAGCCCCATTATTCTTTCTACTCTGTCATGGGTTATGAGAAATTTTTAGAAAGCAAGCAAATTCAATTTTTAGTCATTAAGGACTGGTATCAAGAAGAAGCGCTATTAAACTATTGGGCAGATGAAATTGGTAAAATTTTAAAAGAAGAAGTAAAGCAGGATAGCTTTAAAGTCATCTTTTCAGCCCACAGTGTGCCCATTTTTGCCTTGGATTTTGGTGACCCATATATTGACCAAATTTTTGAAAATAGCAAGCTTGTCGCTGAAAAACTAGGTTTGAGTTCTGAGCAATATACTAACACTTGGCAAAGTGAAAGTGATATCGGGATTCCATGGATTAAGCCAGATGTCTTAGAGTATCTCAGAGAACGGAAAGAACATCCAGACCATTATATTTTTGTTCCTATCAGCTTCATTAGCGAGCATATTGAAGTCTTGTTTGACAATGATGTGGAATGTTATGACTTATGTCAGGAATTTGGTGTAAACTACCATCGTCCACCAATGCCAAATACAGATTCTCGTTTGATTGATGCCTTGGTTAATACAGTCAGAGCTAATGAGGACAAAGAGTTTAAGGAATTTCTCCCAGAAGAAGAAACCTTTGATGAGTTAGTTCCTTCAGATGAGACGAAAAATATCTTGGCCGAATCTCAAGATTTACAAATGCCAGAATTTGTGAAAAAATTGATTGAGAAAAAAGGTCGGGAAAATGTTAAGATGCCTTATCTTATTAAGAAAATGCTTGAGAAAGCAGGTAAGTTACCAAAAGAGTAAAGAAAAAAGGATTTAGCTTTGCGCTAGATCCTTTTAATCGATTATTTTTTCTCAAGAAGAGCTTTGATTTCTTGAAGGACTTCCAATTCGGTTGGTTTTTTTTCGTCAGTTTTTTCTTCCTTTATGCCAGTGAGTTTCTGTGCTTTTTCAATACCCTTGATAATAAAGAAGAGGGCGGTACCCACAAAGATAAAATTGATAATAGCACTTAAAAAGTTACCATAGCCGACTCCATGCCAAGAAAGTTGAGCGATACGTTCGACTTTAGCAGCTTTCAAAGCGGGATTTAAAATAAGAGGAGTGATAATGTCGTTTACAAGTGAAGTAACGATAGCACCAAAAGAAGAGGCAATGACAACACCGACAGCAAGGTCAATCACATTTCCTCGAAGCAAGAATGATTTTAGATTTTTTAACATACTGTTTTCCTTTCAACGTTTCGTGTTTCATTGTATCCTAAATCATTATAGAAGGCAATTAAAAGGCTCATAAATGGAGCATTATTTTCTAAAAATATAGACCTTGCTCAAGATATAATTGATGATAATAATGAGTATTTGTGCAATTATTGTTTCAATAGCATTTATCTTATCAATGTTTTCATTTACGAATTGACCTATGATGTGAGGAAATTGGGTTACAAAGAGAAAAGTTAAAAACAAATCTAACAGAAAAGTAGAAAGGCGGGCAAGAGAAAATTTCAATAAACGGATAAGCCGATTCTTCCTTGCTTGCTTAAACACGATTGTATCATTTGTGATAAAGGCAAAGAGGATACCGATACTATTTGCTAGGGCAGTAGCAAGGAGTTCTTGATGACTTAGTTGATAAATGAATAGTCGTGAGAGAATCGAAACTAGAGTTGTTGCAAGGCCAAAAAAGAGATAGGCTAAGATTTCATTGTTAAAAAATTTTTGAATAGGAATTTTCATGGTTTAAGTATAGCATAAAGCAGGCTATTGTGCTATACTAGTAAGGTTGAATAAAGCAACCCTTGGTGCTTAGCTTCTTTCACCAAGCATATTACACGCGGATAACCCGCTAAAGGAGAAAAGATGAAAAAATTAACTATTCGTGATGTTGCAGATATTGCAATCGTCGCTGCTATCTATGTCGTTTTGACTGTTACACCGCCTCTAAATGCCATCAGCTATGGTGCTTATCAGTTCCGTATTTCAGAAATGATGAACTTTATGGCTTTTTACAATCCCAAGTACATCATCGGAGTTACCATCGGTTGTATGATTGCTAATTTCTTTAGCTTCGGACTGCTAGATGTCTTTGTTGGTGGTGGATCAACCTTGGTATTCCTCAGTCTAGGTGTTTGGCTTTTTGCAAAATACAGCAAAGATTACCTCTTTAATGGATTAATTCGAAAAGATCATTTCTTCTTTTCAATCCTCTTTTCAATTTCCATGTTTACCATCGCTGCAGAGTTGAATATTGTAGCGCAATTACCATTTTTCCTTACTTGGTTTACAACAGGAGTTGGTGAATTTGCCTCATTGATTATTGGAGCGATTATCATTGGTAAAATTGGTCGTCGAATTGATTTAAGCAAATAGAAGAAGACCAGCTGGGTAGTTATTACTTGGCTTTTTCTTATGGAAAATTTCTAAGGAAACCTTGACAAGTTTTTCTAACTATAGTATACTTTTTAAGTAAGCTGATTTAGCTCAGTTGGCAGAGCGCATCCATGGTAAGGATGAGGTCGCCGGTTCAATCCCGGCAATTAGCATGAAATAGACAGGGAAACTCTTGAATACAAGAGTTTTTTCTTATGCTAGCGAGAAAAAATTCTGACTTTTGTATAATAAAAGTTATCCTGCAAAAATTTCTTATTGACAAAACCAATTATCTCTAGTAATATAATAGATGCGATGAGTCGATAGGTAGTCTTCGGACTACTATTGAGCATAAGGAGGTCATAACGCAGGAGCGGACCTTGATGAGTTGTGTGAACCTGCTCATCACATGAAGATGCCTCTTAGTCCCTGGTCTAGCGATCGGGGATTTTTATTTTCCAAAAAATGATGAAAATGCTTTGCAATTCATGGAAAAAGTAGTATAATACATCTATTATAGAAATTTTTAGAAAATTCCGAAAGAGGTTACTTATGGGATATACAGTTGCTGTAGTCGGCGCGACAGGTGCTGTCGGTGCTCAGATGATAAAAATGTTGGAAGAATCAACACTTCCAATTGATAAAATTCGTTTACTTGCTTCTGCACGTTCAGCAGGCAAGACTTTGAAATTTAAAGATCAAGATATTACGATTGAAGAAACGACTGAAACCGCTTTTGAAGGAGTTGACATTGCTCTCTTTTCAGCGGGTGGTTCTACATCAGCTAAGTATGCACCATACGCAGTTAAAGCTGGAGCGGTAGTAGTAGATAACACATCTTACTTCCGTCAAAATCCAGATGTTCCTTTGGTTGTTCCAGAGGTCAATGCTCACGCACTTGATGCCCACAACGGAATTATTGCCTGCCCTAATTGTTCAACAATCCAAATGATGGTTGCGCTTGAACCTGTTCGCCAAAAATGGGGCTTGGACCGTATCATCGTTTCAACTTACCAAGCCGTTTCAGGTGCAGGTATGGGAGCGATTCTTGAAACACAACGTGAACTCCGTGAAGTTTTGAATGATGGAGTGAAACCACGTGATTTACATGCGGAAATTTTACCTTCAGGCGGTGACAAGAAACACTATCCTATCGCCTTCAATGCTCTTCCACAAATCGATGTCTTCACGGACAATGATTACACTTACGAAGAGATGAAGATGACTAAGGAAACTAAGAAAATCATGGAAGATGATAGCATCGCAGTATCCGCAACATGTGTGCGTATTCCAGTCTTGTCAGCTCACTCTGAGTCAGTTTATATCGAAACAAAAGAAGTGGCTCCAATTGAAGAAGTCAAAGCAGCTATCGCAGCTTTCCCAGGTGCTGTTCTTGAAGATGATGTAGCTCATCAAATCTATCCGCAAGCCATCAATGCAGTAGGTTCACGTGATACCTTTGTTGGTCGTATCCGTAAAGACTTGGATGCTGAAAAAGGAATCCACATGTGGGTTGTTTCAGATAACCTTCTCAAAGGTGCTGCTTGGAACTCAGTTCAGATTGCAGAAACTCTTCACGAACGTGGATTGGTTCGTCCAACAGCTGAATTGAAATTTGAATTAAAATAGTCATATCGTTTAGGAGTTCAGATGAACTCCTTCTTTGAAATAGAGAGGTGTTTTCATGTCTTATCAAGATTTAAAAGAGTGTAAAATCATCACAGCCTTCATTACTCCTTTCCACGAGGATGGTTCTATCAACTTTGATGCCATTCCAGCCTTGATTGAGCATTTATTGGCCCATCACACAGATGGCATTCTCCTAGCTGGAACGACTGCTGAGAGCCCAACCTTGACTCACGATGAAGAGTTGGAATTGTTTGCGGCTGTACAAAAGATTGTTAATGGACGTGTTCCTTTGATTGCGGGTGTAGGGACAAATGATACGCGTGACTCTATCGAGTTTGTCAAAGAAGTAGCAGAATTTGGTGGTTTTGCTGCTGGACTTGCAATCGTACCATACTATAACAAGCCTTCTCAAGAAGGAATGTATCAGCACTTTAAAGCTATTGCAGATGCTTCTGACCTACCAATTATTATCTATAACATTCCAGGCCGTGTGGTTGTCGAATTGACTCCAGAAACCATGCTTCGTTTGGCTGACCATCCAAATATTATCGGTGTCAAAGAATGTACCAGCTTGGCAAATATGGCTTACTTGATTGAGCATAAGCCAGAGGAGTTCTTGGTCTATACTGGTGAGGATGGAGATGCTTTCCATGCCATGAACCTTGGTGCAGATGGGGTTATTTCTGTTGCATCTCATACAAATGGAGATGAGATGCACGAAATGTTCACTGCAATTGCAGAAAGCGATATGAAGAAAGCAGCGGCTATTCAGCGTAAATTCATTCCTAAAGTCAATGCCCTCTTCTCTTATCCAAGTCCTGCTCCTGTTAAGGCAGTTCTGAACTATATGGGATTTGAAGCTGGACCAACTCGTTTACCTCTTGTTCCAGCACCAGAAGAAGATGCCAAACGCATTATCAAGGTTGTCGTAGATGGCGACTACGAAGCAACAAAGGCAACTGTAACAGGGGTCTTAAGACCAGATTACTAATAAAGACAATAAAATCCATGACCGCAAGAACGATCATGGATTTTTCTTATTTTCCTAAACAGAATTGGCTAAAGAGCTGGGTAATGAGTTCATCTGGAGCAGCATCTCCAGTGATTTCTCCGAGGATTTCCCAAGTACGAGTCAAGTCAACTTGAAGCAAGTCAACTGGCATACCTAGTTCCAGCCCTTCATTAACAGCCTGTAGGCTTTCAACAGCCTTCTCAATCAAGGAAATGTGACGGGCATTTGACAAGTAAGTAGCATCTTGTTCAACCAAACCAGCATTTTCAAAGAAGAGGTTGTTGATTCTCTCTTCAATCTTATCAATGTTTTGATTTTTAAGGACTGAAATACGGATGACATCTTCTGGAAGTTCTGAAGTTTCAATTGCTTCAGGAAGATCAGTTTTATTAAGAAGAATAATACGGTTTGTATCTTGGCTAATTTCAAGAAGTTGTCTGTCTTGAGCAGTCAGTGGTTCGCTAGCGTTTAGCACTAGTAGAACTAGGTCAGCTTCCTTGAGGGCTTTTTTTGAACGCTCAACTCCGATTTGTTCCACGATGTCATCCGTTTCACGAATACCAGCTGTGTCAATCAATTTTAGTGGAACACCGTTGATGTTGACGTATTCTTCGATGACATCTCGAGTTGTACCAGCAATATCGGTTACGATTGCCTTGTCTTCACGCAAGAGGTTGTTGAGAAGGCTTGATTTCCCAACGTTAGGGCGTCCGATGATAGCAGTTGAAATTCCTTCACGGAGGATTTTGCCACGACGGGCTGTCCTAAGGAGATTGGTTAGTAATTGTTCAAACTCCATTGTCTTCTCACGGACAACAGCAGTAGTCGCTTCTTCAACATCGTCATACTCAGGATAGTCAATATTCACCTCGACTTGGGCAAGTGTATTGAGGATTTCTTGACGGGTATTATTGATAAGATCAGAAAGGGAACCATCTAATTGTTTGACCGCAATGTTCATGGCCTTGTCTGTCTTGGCGCGGATGATATCCATGACCGCCTCGGCCTGTGTCAAATCTACACGACCGTTTAGAAAGGCACGTTTAGTAAATTCACCAGGTTCAGCCAATCGAGCTCCTTCACGGATAGCTAGTTGGAGAATCTCATTGGTAACCGCAATCCCACCGTGGGTGTTAATCTCGATAATATCTTCACGAGTGAAGGTTTTTGGAGATTTCATAGCCCCAACCATGACTTCGTCCATGACTTTACCAGTTAGTGGGTCGACGATATGGCCATAGTTGAGGGTGTGACTAGCAACATTGGTCAAGTCTTTTCCTTTAAAAATTTTCTGTGCAATAGCAAAACTGTCTGTTCCGCTCAGGCGGACAATACCAATAGCCCCTTCACCTAGTGGAGTAGAGATAGCAGCGATGGTATCAAATTCACGTGTAATCATAATGTTTCCTTTAATTAATAGCTCTTTTCTTGGAAATTTTCCCAAGTATCCTTTCAAATTGTAACAAATTTGAACTATTTCTTCAATGGATGCTACTTGGAGATTGAAAAAGCCTAAGCAATTCTGCTTAAGCTAGCTTATTTGGTGCGCATTTCACCTTGAGGGAAGTAGGTTCCTTCTGGCATGTCATTGATGATGACATGGACAGCAGATTGAGGTGCTCCAGTGTTACGGACAACAGCTTCCGTTACTTCCTTAGCAAGAGCTTTCTTTTGCTCGAGCGTGCGTCCTTCAAATAAATCGATGCGTACAAATGGCATAATGGCTTCCTCCACTAGTTTTTGATTTCTTCTATTTTACCACATTTTGCCGTTTAAAGCTTAAGAAAATTATGATATACTAGAATGTAGCAAAAATTTAGAAATGGACGTGAAGCAAGAAACATGGCACAGTTGTATTATCGTTATGGGACCATGAACTCTGGTAAGACAATCGAGATTCTTAAAGTAGCCTATAACTATGAGGAGCAAGGAAAAGGTGTTGTGATTATGACCTCAGCTCTTGATACGCGTGACGGTGTTGGCTATGTGTCGAGTCGAATCGGTATGAAACGCCCTGCCATTGCGATTGAGGAAACAACTGATATCTTCGGTTATATCCGAGATTTACCAGAAAAACCTTACTGTGTGTTGGTTGATGAAGCCCAGTTTCTCAAGCGTCACCATGTTTACGACCTAGCTCGTGTTGTTGATGAGTTAGATACACCCGTCATGGCATTTGGTTTGAAAAATGATTTTCGCAATGAACTGTTCGAAGGCTCCAAATATCTCTTGCTTTTAGCAGATAAAATCGATGAGATCAAGACCATCTGTCAGTATTGTAAGAAAAAGGCAACTATGGTTTTGCGAACACAGGATGGACTGCCCGTTTATGATGGTGAGCAGATTCAGATCGGTGGAAATGAAACCTATATCTCAGTTTGCCGTAAACATTATTTTGCCCCTGAAATCAATAAGGAGAATGAAGAAAAATGAACATCTATGATCAACTACAAGCTGTAGAAGACCGTTATGAAGAATTAGGAGAGTTGCTCAGTGACCCAGATGTGGTTTCGGACACCAAGCGTTTCATGGATCTCTCAAAAGAAGAGGCTTCAAGCCGTGATACAGTGACGGCTTATCGAGAATACAAACAAGTCCTTCAAAACATCGTTGACGCTGAAGAGATGATTAAGGAATCAGGTGGAGATGCTGACTTGGAAGAAATGGCCAAGCAAGAGCTCAAAGATGCCAAGGCTGAAAAAGAAGAATACGAAGAAAAGCTGAAAATCTTGCTCCTTCCTAAAGATCCAAACGATGACAAGAATATCATCCTTGAAATCCGTGGCGCTGCTGGTGGAGACGAAGCAGCACTTTTCGCTGGAGATTTGCTAACCATGTACCAAAAGTATGCTGAAGCTCAAGGCTGGCGCTTTGAAGTCATGGAGGCTTCTATGAATGGTGTCGGTGGTTTCAAAGAAGTGGTTGCCATGGTTTCGGGGCAATCTGTTTACTCTAAACTCAAGTACGAATCTGGTGCTCATCGTGTGCAACGTGTTCCTGTGACAGAAAGCCAAGGCCGTGTTCATACTTCGACAGCAACAGTTCTTGTCATGCCTGAAGTCGAAGAAGTAGAATACGATATTGATCCAAAAGACCTTCGTGTCGACATCTATCACGCCTCTGGTGCTGGGGGACAGAACGTCAATAAGGTTGCGACAGCAGTTCGTATCGTTCACTTGCCAACCAATATCAAGGTTGAGATGCAGGAAGAACGTACCCAGCAGAAAAACCGTGAGAAGGCCATGAAAATCATTCGTGCCCGTGTTGCTGACCACTTTGCTCAGATTGCTCAGGATGAACAAGACGCTGAGCGTAAGTCGACAATCGGTACTGGGGACCGTTCAGAACGGATTCGTACTTATAACTTCCCACAAAACCGTGTCACAGATCACCGTATCGGCTTAACTCTCCAAAAACTAGATACCATTTTGTCTGGTAAATTGGACGAAGTTGTGGATGCCTTGGTGCTCTATGACCAAACACAAAAATTAGAAGAATTAAACAAATAATGAAATTAGCTCAATTATTTTCAGATTTTGAAGAAGAGTTGATAAGACAAGGAGAGGAAGCTGAAAGCCTCTCTTTTGTCTATCGTAGCCTGAAAAATCTATCTTTTACAGATTTCGTTTTTGCCCTCCAGCAGGAAGTGACGGAAGAGGAAGAAGTATTTGTAAAAGAAATTTTCCAACAGTTAGCAACTCATAAACCGGCACAGTACATCATTGGACAGGCAGATTTTTATGGAATGCAGTTAAAAGTTGATGAGCGAGTATTGATCCCTCGTCCAGAAACAGAGGAGTTGGTGGAGCTTATCCTGGCTGAAAATCCTGAGACGAATTTTTCAGTTCTGGATATCGGAACAGGTAGTGGAGCCATTGCCCTTGCATTAGCAAAAAACAGATCAGCTTGGTCGGTGACGGCAGCAGATATTTCCCAAGAGGCTCTTAACCTTGCGTCCGAGAATGCTAAAAATCAAAAACTTAATATATTTTTTAAAAAATCTGATTGTTTTGCAGAAATTTCTGAAAAATATGATATAATTGTATCCAATCCACCCTATATCTCTCGTGAAGATGAGTCAGAGGTTGGCTTGAATGTCTTGCATTCGGAACCTCATCTAGCTCTCTTTGCAGACGAGGATGGCCTAGCTATTTACTGTAGAATTGCGGAAGATGCAAAAGACTATCTCAAAGATGGTGGTAAGATTTACCTTGAAATTGGATACAAGCAAGGTCAAAGTGTTCCTGAACTTTTTAGGAAACATCTTCCTGAAAAACGAGTACGAACGCTCAAGGACCAGTTTGGTCAAGATAGGATGGTTGTAATTGATGATGGACAGGATTAGACAAGAGTTGGAAAAGGGTGGAGCGGTCGTTTTACCTACAGAGACGGTTTACGGTCTCTTTGCCAAGGCTCTAGACGAAAAAGCAGTTGACCATGTTTACCAGCTCAAACGTCGTCCTAGAGATAAGGCACTAAATCTCAATATCGCCTCTCTAGAGGACATCTTGAACTTTTCTAAGAATCAGCCATCTTATCTGCAAAAACTTGTAGAGACCTTTTTGCCAGGTCCCTTAACCATCATTCTCGAAGCCAATGACCGAGTTCCCTATTGGGTCAATTCTGGTCTTGCAACTGTTGGATTTCGGATGCCTAGTCATCCCATTACCCTTGATTTGATTCGAGAGACAGGTCCCTTGATTGGGCCGTCTGCCAATATTTCAGGTCAGGCAAGTGGAGTGACCTTTAATCAAATTCTAGAGGATTTTGACCAAGAGGTTCTGGGGCTGGAAGACGATGCTTTTCTAACTGGACAGGATTCAACTATTTTGGATTTGTCTGGAGATAAGGTGAAAATCTTACGCCAAGGGACCATTAGGCGAGAAGATATTCTCACTCAGTTGCCAGAGATTTCTTTTGAGGAGGAATAAAATGTTAAGAGATTTGCAAGAAACAGATGTGAAAGCTATATGTGACATCAACCAAGAGGCTTTGGGCTATTCTTTTAGTCCAGAGGAAACGGCTAGTCAATTAGCTAGACTATCTCAGGATTCCCATCATTTCCTTCTTGGCTATGAGGATGCAGCTAGTCATGTCTTACTTGGTTATGTCCACGCTGAAGTTTACGAATCCCTCTATTCTAAAGCAGGATTTAATATCTTAGCCTTAGCAGTTTCACCTCAAGCGCAAGGTCAAGGTATTGGTAAAAGCTTATTACAAGGGTTGGAAGAAGAAGCAAAAAGACGTGGTTATGGCTTTATCCGCTTAAACTCTGCCGACCATCGTCTGGGTGCTCACGCATTTTATGAAAAAATTGGTTATACTTGTGATAAAATGCAGAAACGGTTTATTCGCATCTTTTAGTTTAATTTTCTAATAAGAAAATTAAACTAATGGACTAGTCACACAATAAAAGGAGAAGACCTATGATTTTTGACAAAGATGATTTTAAAGCATATGATGCTGATCTCTGGAATGCTATTGCCAAAGAAGAAGAACGCCAACAAAACAACATTGAGTTGATTGCTTCGGAAAACGTAGTTTCCAAGGCTGTTATGGCAGCTCAAGGGTCTATCTTGACGAATAAATACGCCGAAGGCTACCCAGGCCGCCGTTACTATGGTGGAACTGATGTGGTAGATGTGGTAGAATCTCTAGCCATTGAACGCGCAAAAGAAATTTTCGGTGCAAAATTTGCCAATGTACAACCTCACTCAGGAAGCCAGGCCAACTGTGCGGCTTACATGGCCTTGATTGAGCCAGGTGATACGGTTATGGGGATGGATTTGGCAGCAGGTGGACACTTGACTCACGGAGCTCCTGTCAGCTTCTCAGGTCAAACCTACAACTTTGTGTCTTATAGTGTTGACCCTGAAACGGAACTCTTGGACTTTGATGCTATCTTGAAACAAGCCCAAGAAGTAAAACCAAAACTGATTGTAGCTGGTGCGTCAGCCTATTCTCAAATTATCGATTTTTCAAAATTCCGTGAAATTGCAGATGCCGTTGGGGCTAAGCTTATGGTGGATATGGCCCATATCGCTGGTTTGGTTGCTGCTGGTTTACACCCAAGTCCGGTACCATACGCTCATATCACTACAACAACGACTCACAAAACCCTTCGTGGACCTCGTGGTGGTTTGATTTTGACTAATAACGAAGAACTTGCTAAGAAAATCAATTCAGCTATTTTCCCAGGTATTCAGGGCGGTCCTTTGGAGCATGTTGTTGCTGCTAAGGCAGTTTCCTTCAAAGAAGTTTTGGATCCAGCCTTCAAGGAATATGCTGCCAATGTTATCAAAAACAGCAAGGCTATGGTAGAAGTCTTCTTGCAAGATCCTGATTTCCGTATCATTTCTGGGGGGACTGAAAACCACCTCTTCCTAGTGGATGTGACTAAGGTTGTAGAAAACGGAAAAGTTGCTCAAAACTTGCTGGATGAAGTCAATATTACCCTAAATAAAAACTCAATCCCTTACGAAACCTTATCACCATTCAAGACAAGTGGTATTCGTATCGGATCTGCAGCCATTACTGCACGTGGATTTGGTGAAGAAGAAAGTCGCAAAGTGGCTGAACTCATCATTAAAACCCTTAAGAATGCAGAAAATGAGGCTGTATTAGAAGAAGTGAGAAGTGCAGTCAAAGCATTGACAGATGCCTTCCCATTATACGAGGACTAAAATTTTTATGGACATTTATATTAAGAAAGCCATTATCCATCAGTTCAGTCCGGATGATACCGAGCTGTTTCTAGCGGATAAGTTTCTCAATATCACTCCAAAAATCGAAGAATACTTGCGTAAAAAAATTGAACGTGTGTATTCAGATGAAGCTAAGACTGGGATTTTCGAAGAAGAAAATCCCTTCTTCAATCACATCACAGACGATTTGTTGGAGACATCAGTCACACTGGCTAATCTCTGGAAAGAGGAGTTCAGCATTTCCGAAAATCTCAAGACTAATGACTTGATTTTTGTGCAATTTTCTAAAGAAGGTGTAGAACATTTCGCTTTCTTACGAATTGCCCTGCGGGAGACATTGACCCACCTCGGAGGAGAAGTTGATAATCCAATCAAGCTAACTCAGAATAACCTGCCTGGATTTGGAACGGGTGCTGACGAAGCCTTGGTGGTCAATCTTCAGAGTCGCAAGTACCATCTGATTGAAAAACGAATCAAGTACAATGGGACTTTTTTGAACTATTTTTCAGATAATCTTCTTGCTGTCGCTCCTAAGATTTCTCCTAAGAAATCTATCAAAGAACTGGAAAAAACAGCTCAGAGGATTGCTGAATCTTTTAATACAGATGATTTTCAATTTCAATCTAAGGTCAAATCAGCGATTTTCAATAACTTAGAAGAAAGCAATGAATTATCTCCTGAGAAATTGGCTAACGACCTTTTTGACAACAATCTGACGGCTCGTTTGAGCTTTATTGATCAAGTCAAGGAAGCTGTACCAGAGCCTGTTCAATTTGATGAAATTGATGCCAGTCGCCAATTAAAGAAATTTGAAAACCAAAAACTCTCCTTGTCAAATGGAATTGAGCTCATCGTTCCCAATAACGTCTATCAAGACGCCGAGTCTGTTGAGTTTATCCAAAACGACAATGGAACCTACTCTATCTTAATCAAAAATATCGAGGATATCCAAAGTAAATAATGTTTAAACGAATTCGAAGAGTGCTTGTACTAGCAGTCTTCCTTTTTGCGGGCTATAAAGCTTACCGCGTTCACCAGGATGTCAAGCAAGTCATGACCTATCAACCCATGGTGCGAGAAATCTTGAGTGAAAAAGACACCCCAGCAAACGAAGAGCTTGTGCTCGCTATGATTTATACTGAAACAAAAGGAAAAGAAGGCGATGTTATGCAGTCTAGTGAATCTGCAAGTGGTTCCACCAACACTATCAATGATAATGCCTCTAGCATTCGGCAAGGCATTCAAACTCTGACAGATAATCTTTATCTGGCCCAGAAGAAGGGGGTAGATGTTTGGACGGCTGTTCAAGCCTATAATTTTGGACCTGCCTATATCGATTTTATCGCCCAAAATGGCAAGGAAAATACCTTGGCTCTGGCCAAACAGTACTCTCGTGAGACCGTTGCTCCCTTGCTTGGCAATACCACTGGAAAGACTTATAGTTATGTTCATCCCATTTCCATTTTTCATGGAGCCGAACTCTATGTAAATGGAGGAAACTATTATTATTCTAGACAGGTGCAACTCAACCTTTACATCATTAAAACTTTCACTCTCTTTTCGACATCTGGCTAGTCCAGGTGTTTTTGCTATAAGTTTTCTTTAAGATAGATATATTACTCTAGAAAGGTAAAGGAGGGAATTCCCTATGAGAAAGAAACTCTTTCTGACCAGTGCTGCGGTCTTGTGGGCAGTAACAGCTTTGAATAGCGCCCATGCAGCAACAGATGTTCAAAAAGTCATCGATGAAACCTATGTTCAACCTGAATATGTCCTAGGTTCATCATTGTCTGAAGATCAAAAAAATCAAACCCTTAAAAAACTAGGCTACAATGCCTCAACAGACACCAAAGAACTCAAGACCATGACACCTGATGTCTATTCTAAGATTATGAATGTGGCAAATGACTCTAGCTTACAACTGTATTCATCAGCCAAGATTCAAAAGCTAGGTGACAAGTCGCCACTTGAGGTCAAGATTGAAACACCAGAAAACATCACTAAGGTGACGCAGGATATGTACCGCAATGCGGCCGTAACTTTGGGTGTGGAACACGCCAAAATCACTGTAGCAGCACCCATTCCAGTTACAGGTGAGAGTGCCTTAGCAGGGATTTACTATTCACTTGAAGCTAATGGAGCCAAGGTGCCACAAGCCAACAAAGATTTGGCTCAAGAAGAGTTGAAGGCCTTGTCCGATATCAATGCTGAAAACAAGGACAAGTCAGGCTATGATGCTAATAAATTAAATGTTGCCCTAGCTGATATCAAGTCAGCACTCGCCAAAGCTAAAGAAAGTAAGGGAAATCTGACAGAGGAAGATGTCCGTAAAATTGTTGAAGATACCTTGAAAAATTACAAACTTGATCAGGTTATAACAGGAAACCAGATCAATATTATCATCAATTTTGCTTTGAATCTCTCAAAGAGTGATATCCTCAGCAATGCAGACTTCACTAAAACCCTGAATGACCTGAAACAAAGTATTGTTTCACAAGCTGGCGACAGTTTTAAAAATATCAACCTTAACTTTGATGCGGATAAGGCGCTAGAGGACGGCGGCAATTTCCTAAGCTCCCTCTGGCAAGCCATTGTCAACTTCTTCAAGAGTTTTGGTTCTTAAGAAATTTCATGGTATAATAGATGGTAACCGTAACGTTGCCGTCTTTTTTATCGGCCAATAGAAAGAGAAGAGAATGTTAAAGAAAAATGATATTGTAGAAGTTGAAATTGTCGACTTGACCCATGAAGGGGCAGGAGTTGCCAAGGTTGATGGTTTGGTCTTTTTTGTCGAGAATGCTTTACCGAGTGAAAAAATCCTCATGCGTGTCCTCAAGGTCAATAAAAAGATTGGTTTTGGGAAAGTTGAAGAATACCTTGTCCAATCACCATACCGTAATCAAGATCTAGATTTGGCTTACCTGCGTTCAGGAATCGCGGATTTAGGTCATCTTGCCTATCCAGAACAGCTCAAGTTTAAAACCAAGCAAGTTAAGGATAGTCTATACAAGATTGCTGGAATTGCAGATGTAGAGGTTGCTGAAACGCTTGGCATGGAAAATCCAGTCAAATATCGCAACAAAGCTCAGGTGCCTGTTCGTCGAGTAAATGGTGTCTTGGAAACAGGATTTTTCCGTAAGAATTCGCATGACCTCATGCCTCTAGAAGATTTCTTTATCCAGGATCCTGTGATTGATGAGGTAGTAATAGCCCTACGAGACTTGCTCCGCCGTTATGATTTGAAACCTTATGATGAAAAGGAACAAGCTGGCTTGATTCGGAATCTTGTGGTGCGTCGTGGCCACTACTCAGGACAAATCATGGTGATTTTGGTAACTACTCGTCCTAAAGTTTTCCGTGTGGAACAATTGATTGATCAACTAATCAAGCAGTTTCCAGAGATTGTGTCTGTTATGCAAAATATCAACGACCAGAATACAAATGCGATTTTTGGTAAGGAGTGGCGCACACTTTATGGACAAGACTTTATCACTGATCAGATGTTGGGAAATGACTACCAAATCGCTGGACCCGCTTTTTACCAAGTCAATACTCAAATGGCAGAGAAGCTTTATCAAACAGCCATTGACTTTGCTGCATTAAAAGAAGACGATGTGATCATTGATGCCTATTCTGGTATCGGGACGATTGGTCTTTCTGTTGCGAAACATGTCAAGGAAGTCTATGGTGTCGAAGTGATTCCAGAAGCGGTTGAGAATAGCAAAAAGAATGCTCAGCTAAACAATATTTCAAATGCCCACTATGTTTGTGACACAGCTGAAAATGCTATGAAAAATTGGCTTAAAGATGGAATTCAACCAAGCCTTATACTAGTGGACCCACCAAGAAAAGGACTCACAGAAAGCTTTATCAAGGCAAGTAGCCAAACAGGAGCCGACCGCATCGCCTATATCTCATGTAATGTCGCCACCATGGCGCGTGATATCAAACTCTACCAAGAATTGGGATATGAGTTGAAGAAAGTTCAGCCAGTGGATTTATTTCCTCAAACGCATCACGTGGAGTGTGTAGTGTTGCTACAACGAAAAAAAGGGTGAAAATCCTTGATTTTAAGCTATTTTACAAGCATTTTGTCTTTGTAGATAAAGGCAATTTTGACGTCAGAAAAGTCCTAAAAAGGCACATAGATGTATATGTATTTGTAGATGTCGTTTGCGCATCGGAAAAATGAATACAACAATAAATATTTATCTAAAGAGAGAACAATTGTATATTGTTCTCCTTTTTTTATTTTCAGGAGGGAAAATGACAAAAGAATTACAATCATCACGCTATATTGTCATTTCATTTTTAGTACGTGAAATGGGAATTGACATTGTTGAAGCCATATCTCTTATGGCTGAATTGGAAAAAAGTGGCTTGGTTCGCTTGGAATCAAGCGGAGATTTAACACTCAAAGAACTTGGAGGTGAGCTATGAAACGAATTACCGCAAATCAATACCAAACTTCAGAACGATATTACAAATTACCTAAAATTCTTTTTGAGGATGAGAAATATATGGATATGAAACTAGAAGTAAAGGTGGCTTATTCTATTTTAAAAGATCGTTTAGAATTATCTCTTAGTCGTGGTTGGATAGATGAAGAAGGAGCAGTCTATTTAGTATTTTCTAATTCTAAACTGATGAGGCTGTTAGGTTGTTCGAAGTCAAAATTACTGTCCATCAAAAAAATTCTTAAAGAATATGACCTAATTGATGAAGTCCAACAGTCTTCAAGTGAGAAAGGAAGACTAGCTAATAAGATTTATTTAGGGGAATTATCTTCTACCCCAGTAGGTAATTCAAACAGGGCTAGTGTTAAAAAAAGACTAGGGCAGGTTGAAAATGAAACGGCCCCCGTCTCATTTTCAGCCCCTAGTGAGACTGAAGTTAGTGAGACTAAATATAGTGAGACTGATTCTTTATTTATTGAGGATGAGGAGGATAGGAATACTAAACCTATCTTGAAAAGAAAAGTAGAAAAGGTCACAAAATATGATCGAGATTATATTTGGGGATTGGTACAAGATCAATTTAGACGAGAAGGTTTTTCTGAAACAGCCAGTGAAATTGCTATGACGGATTTTGAGAGAATCTATCAGTATGCTCTTGACAATGTTCGCTTTGTTAGACGTGCGGAAGTGCTTGCTGAATTTGTGTTTAATGGTCTATATTCCGTTTGGAACAACCGTGTTAGAAAAGGAGGTGGTTAAAATGTCGCCAATCGAGTGGATATTAGTTATGCTTATTGTCATTTCAAGTGGTGTGACTATTCGGACATTGATAGTCGATCAGAAAGGGGTGATAAAGAAATGAAATTTATTGATTTATTTTCAGGTATCGGTGGTTTTCGACTAGGAATGGAAAGTGTCGGACACGAGTGTATTGGATTTTGTGAGATTGATAAATTTGCTAGAGAATCTTATAAGTCCATTTTTCAAACGAAAGGAGAAATAGAATTTCATGACATACGAGATGTTTCAGATGACGAATTTAAAAAACTTAGAGGGAAAGTCGATGTCATCTGTGGGGGATTCCCTTGTCAAGCATTTTCAATCGCAGGAAGACGATTGGGATTTGAAGATACTAGAGGAACTTTGTTCTTTGAAATTGCTCGGGCGGCCAAACAAATCCAACCACGTTTTCTTTTTCTTGAAAATGTTAAAGGCCTACTCAATCACGATAAGGGACGGACGTTCACCACAATCCTTACCACACTTGATGAGTTGGGGTTTGATGTTGAGTGGCAGGTGCTTAACAGTAAGGATTTTGGCGTTCCCCAAAACAGAGAGAGGGTGTTTATTATCGGACATTCTAGAAAGAAAGGTACCAGACTCTTATTTCCTTTCAGACGAGAAGGTCAAGCAACTAACTCTGAGACTTTGAAAGCACTAGGGAATTTGAATCCATCAAGAAGTGGAATGAGTGGTAAAGTCTATTATTCAGAAGGTCTTGCGCCAACCTTAGTTCGTGGAAAAGGAGAAGGATTTAAAGTTGCGATTCCTTGCATTACACCAGACAGATTAGAAAAGAGACAAAATGGTAGACGTTTCAAGGATAATCAAGAGCCAATGTTTACTTTAAATACTCAGGATCGCCATGGTATTGTCGTTGTTGGAGATTTACCAACTAGTTTTAAGGAAACTGGTCGCGTCTATGGAAGTGAGGGCTTATCTCCAACACTGACTACAATGCAAGGTGGAGATAAAATCCCCAAAATACTAATTCCAGAACCAATCCAATTTCTAAAAGTACGGGAAGCAACGAAAAAAGGATATGCTCAAGCAGAAATTGGGGATTCAATCAATTTAGAAAGACCAAGTTCTCAGTATCGTCGTGGTAGAGTTGGAAAAGGTATAGCGAATACGTTAACAACTAGTGGGCAAATGGGAGTAGTAGTTGCTAGCTATGAAGGAGAAGATAAGCAAGTTTATCATGTAGCCGGTGTCTTAATAGATGGACAATTTTACCGTTTGAGAATACGACGAATCACTCCTAAAGAGTGTTTTCGCCTGCAGGGTTTTCCTGATTGGGCTTTTGAAGCTGCTAGAAAAGTCTCTAGTAATAGTCAGCTCTATAAACAAGCTGGTAATAGTGTAACCGTTCCTGTGATTGCCGCAATCGCAAAGAAATTAAAAGAAATAGAGGAAAAAGATGAAAGCATTAAATAAAGAGTCAATACTATATTGTGATGAATTAGAAACAGAATTACATGATGCAGAAATGATGCAATTGGATGAACAAATATTTTTGATGCCCAATTATCCATGTGAGTTTGAAGTAAAATTTTTAGATTATTACCATAAAAAACACAATTACCCACTATTTTATGAATCCTATCTTCAAAACATTATGGAATTCCTTGAAAGTCAGGATATAAAGAACGGAGCTGATGCCTTTGTAGATGATAATCATAATCTTGTTTTTGTTTTATATGGGCAAGGCTATCGAGCCGAGGGAAAAGAGGGAATACTTACAACCCAAGTAACTGTAAAAGCTTATGATGAAGACAAGAAATCAGTTAACTTCTCAAATTTATTAGATTCCTTAATCGTTTCAGAATATCAAATGGAACCGAATCTTTGGGAGGTCTCCCATGATTGATCTCTATCTAAGTAAAAATAGCCAAAGAAATCAACTTCTTTTAGACTTCTTCCAAAACTATGGCATCGAGGTATCTTGTCATTCAGTTTCTGAAATGACAAAGGACAAATTAATTGAGATGATGAGCTATTCTTCAGATTGTTTCGAGTTTTTATCTCCAAATTTATTACGTTTTAAGAATCGAGATAACCTAAAATTAACAGATTTCATCGAAATGATATTAAAAAATCCTGAACTAACCATCAGACTTCCTCTTGCGGTTTCAAATAAGCGAGTTTATCCAAATCTGAATCTGGAGGAGGCTAGAGCTTTATTGCCAAGAGATACGAAACAATTGATTTACATGGCACAAACACATTATTTATCTAACTAAAGGAGAAGCAATATGGCTGAACGATTTTGGGAGAACTTGTCCATTATTTTGGCTGAAAGAAATATTAGCTGGATTGAGTTAACCAGAAAAATGTTTGCGGGAGAGTTTCACTATCCAAGTGAATTGAATCGTCTGTATCAAAAGATTCGCCACTATAAGATGGAACAACGAATGCCTCAAAGTCCATGGGTAGAAAGGATTGTGCAGGTATTAGATTTAGATTATGAAGATTTATTTCGGAGGTAACTATGAAAAGAATAATTCCAGTTTATATATTCCAACAAGTTAATGTCCTATTGCTATCCCTATACTTACTGAAATTGCTTTGTATCGGTGAGTTAACTATACTACAGATTTTTTATTGTGCGTCGCTCATTTCTTTTTTATGGATGTATGGTCAACGTAAACAAGCGCATAAAATCGATATGAAATCTAGGATGAAATGGCTTGGTATTGGATTAGCTAGCCTAATGATTATAAGTCTATGTTTTAGCCTAATCCATGCTCAAGGAACCACGAATCAAGCAAACTTAATTGGCCTTCAACATCAAGTTCCTTGGTTTTCATTTTTATTGTTTTTAATCAATGCGAGTATGGTTGAAGAATTTCTGTATCGAGAAATTTTATGGAACTTGGTTAGAAAATTAGATATTCGAGTTGCTTTGACAAGTGTTTTGTTCGCCTTAGCTCATCATCCAGGAACCATTCTAGCTTGGTGTTTATATGTTTCATTGGGGATGTTTTTAGGTATGGTGCGCTATAAATCTGACTTATGGGGCAGTATGGGGCTACATTTGGTGTGGAACCTACTAGCTTATAGTTTGCTGCTTTTTTAAAATAGGTGACCTGATTTATTTAGGTAGCTTCTAAATCTAACTTCCAGTTTCCCACAATCCGTCCTCTTTTTTGGACAGTTGCTACAGACAATGGGAGTTATTTTGAGAAGTTACGAATGTTATATATTATTAAAATAAATCCAAAAAACTATTGCATAACAGATAAAAAAATGATATAATTAAAGCGCTTTCGGAAGTAAATAAATTAGCGAGGTGAAAACCATGAAAAAATCAGCAAAAGTTGTTTTATTAGCTAGTTTGTTATCTATTGGTCTTTTTCAGTCTAGTGTATCTGCTGAGAGTGTTCTTAAAAGTTATCGGTATGATTGGAATCTCTTCTATAGGTATAGTATGAATTACCATTTACATAGATATAAGGTCATTCCGGAATGGTCTCATTATTATAGCTATTCTGAGTATAAAGTTGGTTATGGCTGGAATTTCTATCGTTATGAGGTCATAAACAACTATACTGGAGGTTATTAATCCTTAAAGAGTGAGAAAAAGGAGGGCTGGATATGTTAACTCTTACTCATGTTACCTTAAAAACGCGACAAGTCATCTTGCAAGATGCGGATTTCACCTTTAAAAAGGGTAGGATTTATGGCCTTCTTGCTATCAATGGCTCTGGGAAGACGACCCTATTCCGAGCTATGAGCAAGCTGCTTCCCCTTAGTAGTGGACATATCGCAGCCTCTCCTTCTTTATTTTATTATGAGAGCGTTGAATGGTTGGATGGAAACTTAAGTGGGATGGACTACCTTTGTCTCATAAAAAATATCTGGAAGTCAGACCTAAACTTGAGGGATGAAATCACCTACTGGGAAATGTCTGACTATATCAGCCTTCCCATCCGCAAGTATTCCTTAGGGATGAAGCAACGCTTGGTGATTGCCATGTATTTCCTGAGTCAAGCGAAATGCTGGCTCATGGATGAGATTACCAATGGTTTAGACGAGTATTATCGACAGAAGTTTTTTGATAGATTGGCACAAATCAATAGGCAAGAACAGCTGGTTCTTTTGAGTTCCCACTACAAAGAGGAGTTAGTGGAGATTTGCGATAGCATGGTAACCATTCATCAGGGGCAGATAGAAGAGGTTTAGTTTATGAAAGATGTTAGCCTATTTTTGTTAAAGAAAGTTTTCAAAAGTCGTTTAAACTGGATTATCTTACTTTTATTTGCATCTGTACTCGGTGTTACCTTTTATTTCAATAGTCGGACTGCAAACTCATTCAGCTTGGAGAGCAGGTTGGAAACTCGTATTGCAGCCAACGAGAGAGCTATCAATGAAAATGAAGAGAAGCTCTCCCAAATGTCTGACACCAGCTCGGAGGAATACCAGATTGCTAAAAGTGATTTAGACTTGCAAAAAAATCTTTTGACGCGAAAGACAGAAATTCTGACTTTATTAAAAGAAGGGCGCTGGAAAGAAGCCTACTATTTGCAGTGGCAAGATGAAGAGAAGAATTATGAATTTGTATCAAATGACCCGACTTCTAGCTCTGAATTAAAAATGGGGGTTGACCGTGAACGGAAGATTTACCAAGCCCTGTATCCTTTGAACATAAAAGCACATACTTTGGAGTTTCCTACCCACGGGATTGATCAGATTGTCTGGATTTTAGAGGTAATCATCCCAACCTTGTTTGTGGTTGCTATTATTTTTATGCTAACACAACTGTTCGCAGAAAGATATCAAAATCATCTCGATACAGCTCAGTTATATCCTTTTTCAAAAGTGACATTTGCCATGTCCTCTCTTGGAGTTGGAGTGGGATATGTAACTGTGCTGTTTATCGGAATCTGTGGATTTTCTTTTCTAGCGGGAAGTCTGATAAGTGGTTTTGGACAGTTAGATTATCCCTATCCAATCTATAGCTTAACGAATCAAGAGGTGACTATTGGAAAAATACAAGATGTGTTATTTCCTAGCTTGCTCTTAGCTTTCTTAGCTTTTATCGTCATTGTGGAAGTCGTCTACTTGATTGCTTACTTTTTCAAGCAAAAAATGCCTGTCCTCTTTCTTTCCCTCATTGGGATTGTTGGCTTGTTGTTTGGTATCCAAACCATTCAGCCTCTTCAGAGTATTGCCCATCTGATTCCCTTTACTTACTTGCGTTCAGTAGAGATTTTATCTGGAAGACTACCTAAGCAAATTGATAATGTCAATCTAAATTGGAGCATGGGGATGATCTTACTTCCTTGCCTGATTATCCTTTTGTTAGTGGGGATTCTATTTATCGAAAGATGGGGAAGTTCACAGAAAAAAGAATTTTTTAATAGATCCTAGCTTTCCTATAGGGAAAATAAGTAAAAACTAACATAGAGAGGGAATCAACTTGATTCTCTCTTTTTGATGCGGACATCAAGAAGAAAACGCCAAATTTCAAGTTCAAGTTAGCAACCAAGAAGAAATTCTCTAGGAGACTTGTAGTGCAAGCATTTTTTAGGATAGTTATTAATCCAATTTTCGATGAATGCGACTTCTTTGGGAGTCGTTTTCTTAGTTTCCTGAAGTATGGGGCTACATTTGGTGTGGAACCTATCAGTCTATATCTTATTTTTTCTTTAATAATAGCTGGTCTGTCTTACGTATGGATTGATTTTGAAATAAAAAAACTAAATGAATTGATTTTAAAGAAATAAAATGCTAACATATATAGAAGATGTTAGTATTTTGTTTCCAAGAAAGGAGAATGATATGGTTGATAAAAGAGAGAAACTGATGAACTCTTTCAATCAGTATGGTTTTTTAACTTTTAAACAAGTAATGGATGAAAATTTACACTACAAAACCTTATTAAAAATGGTTAAAGAAGGAAAAATCGATGCTGAAGAAAAAGGGTTATATCGCTTACCTGATATTTATTTAGATGAGTGGTTTGTCCTTCAGTATCGATTTCCAAAGGGAATCTTTTCTTTGGAGACAGCACTTTGGTTACATGGTTTATCTTTGACTATCCCTTTTAACATGACGATGAGTTTTCCTTATGGTACGAATACCAAAAACATTAAGGAAGCAGATATATGTCCTATTATCTTACGTTCTCACTATAGTGAAGGAATTATTGAAATAGAGCGTCTTCCTGGTCAATTTATTAAAGTTTATGAAGTTGAACGAGTTTTGGTTGAATGTCTAAGACCAGTTCATAAGGTGGATCTTCAAATTATTGCACCAGCGTTTAAAAAATATTTTCAACAAAATCAAATTCATTTACACAAATTATTTTATTATGCCCAGCTATTTAAAGTAACTGATAAGTTACAATCTTATACGGAGGTGCTATCTTAATGTTTTCAAATGCGAATAGCTTTAAAGCAAAAATCAAAAATATCTCAAAAGATAAGGGAATTCCAGCTCAACAAGTACAACAACATTATTTAATTGAGCAAGTGTTAAAGCTGATTTCTACTAGTTCTTACAGAGATTCCTTCATTGTAAAAGGAGGGTATCTAATAGGTCAAATGATTGGACTAGATAAGCGAACCACAATGGATTTAGATGTTACTCTGAAGGGAACTGAAATGAGCAGAGAAAATTTGATTCATATCTTTGAAGAGATTCTTTGTTCTAAAACTGATGGATTTTCATTTTCAGTAGATAAGCTAGAACCTATTCGCCAAGATGATGAATATGGAGGATTTTCATTAAAATTAAATGCAACTTTTGATACATTAAAGGAGGTTGTTTTTATTGATATTACTACTGGTGATAAGATCACACCAAGAGAAATTACTTATTCAATGACTTCTATCTTTACTAATGAAAGCATCAAGATATGGACATATAATCTAGAGACTGTACTTGCTGAAAAGTTAGAAACGATCATTAGTAGAGGCTTAGCTTCGACACGACCACGTGATCGATATGATCTTTTCACTTTGTATAAACTTAGAAAAGAAGAGATTAATCTTGAAGTATTAAAAAATGCACTTGAAAATACGGCAGAAAAACGTAAAAGTAAAGATACTATTTATAATTGGGAAGAACAAGTGAGAGGAATTGAAATTTCTGATTATCAGAAAGAGCTATGGATTCGTTATCAACGCCAATTTAAGTATGCTAAAGATATCTCATTTGATAACTCTGTTCAGGTTATTAGGGAAATTATGCAACAAATATTTTAGTACAAAAGTAACTCATTAGTAAAGCAGTGAGTTGCTTTTTTTATTCCAATAACTCCAAAAATGTGATAAAAATTTCAACTACTCTTATCTATAATAAAGCTACCTGTTCTTTGAAAATTGAATCCACTCCGTCTTGATTAGCGTGCCTGTGTAAGTAGGGACTGAGAGTATTTCCCTGTGAAGGGCAACTGGCACAAGACGTGTGTGAGAATTTTCTAACAGACACGGAGTTTATCGTTACCAGACTTAAACGATGCGACAAACTAGATAAAGGAGTTAATCATGAAGGTAGTAAACTTGTATGATTTGAAACAAATGGGAAATAAAGGTGGCTGTACCATCCAATTGATTCATCACTTTCCTTTTGGTATGGGCTTAGGACATCTCAAAAAAGACTACATTGAATTTAAACGTGTTGGTATCTTTGATGGGAAAGCAGTAGAAGTTACTCTTCGAGAACCTTATTCGAGAGATCTACTGCAGGTTGTCAAGTCGATTAAGCAACGTCAGAAATTGATAGCTTATCGCTATAAAGAAGGAAAGCTGCTATTTGTGAAGAAGGAGGCATCAGATGTCCTCTGAACAACAGGAACGAATGGCAGTTCAATATGCAGAGCGTAGTCTTTTATTTACTGTAAAAAGTCTTTTAAAGATTCTAGAATGGTCTAGACGTCAGGCTTTAGCACAGGATTCCGCCTATAAGATAGGGGTGCAGAAATTAGAAGAATTGCTACAATCTCCCTATGCGATTGATACGATTAATCTGAAAAAAGATTTTTTAGACAAACCAATTGATATAGAGAAATTTAAAGCTTTTTTAGAAAAAGAAGAGATTCCTTTAGCCATCGCTTGGCAAGGGGATTCTCTACATTTCTACACGAAAGACCGTTCGATTCTAGACAATCATTTAGACCATCTGTTAGAAAAAATGGTTAATGATCCGGAGAAATTAGCTGATTTTACCATGGATAAGTCATTAGACGATGCAATTGATGAGGCTAAATCCCAAATTACCTTTAGACAAGAAGGTGCCGTCAAACAGAAAGAGATGGTGAGATGATGTACAGTGGAAAGAAATTCCTACTATTCTCACTGTTAGGTATCTTACTAGGCTATCTTTTTCATCGTTTGACGCTTTTGTATGATTCCTATACTGGAAATACCTTAGATAAATGGAGTCGTCTCCTGATGGAAGGTCAAGATGAAGTTCTTCAGTCGCCATGGAATATTTCTTTTACTGGAAAATCAAGTGCTTTTTTTCTACTAGGCTTTGTGATGATGTTGCTGGTTTATCTCTATTTAGAGACTGGTAAAAAACAATACCGAGAAGGGGTAGAATACGGGAGCGCCCGTTTTGGAACTCTAAAAGAAAAGAAGCTCTTTTACGGTAAGGAATTTTCTCATGATACGATCTTAGCACAAGATGTTCGTTTGACATTATTAGATAAAAAACCACCCCAATTTGATAGAAATAAGAATATTGCGGTGATTGGAGGTTCAGGAAGTGGGAAGACATTTCGCTTTGTGAAACCCAATCTGATTCAGATGAATAGTTCTAATATTGTAGTGGATCCTAAAGATCACTTGGCCGAGAAAACAGGCAAACTCTTTTTAGAACATGGCTACCAAGTAAAGGTGTTAGATTTAGTCAATATGAAGAACTCAGATGGCTTCAATCCTTTTCGCTATATAGAGACAGAAAATGATTTGAATCGCATGCTGACGGTTTATTTTAATAACACTAAAGGCTCTGGATCTCGTAGTGATCCATTTTGGGATGAAGCTTCTATGACTTTGGTACGAGCTTTAGCCTCCTACTTGGTCGATTTCTATAATCCACCCAAAACAAGAGAACAGCTCATAGAAGAAAGTCGTTTAAGTCAAAAAGAATACCAAAACTTGTTGAAACGTCAAAAAAAAGAAGTGGAAAAGCGAAAAAAACGAGGGCGTTATCCAAGTTTTGCTGAAATCTCAAAACTCATTAAACACTTATCAAAGGGTGAAAATCAAGAAAAAAGTGTCTTAGAAATTCTATTTGAAAATTATGCTAAAAAGTATGGGACTGAAAATTTTACCATGCGAAATTGGGCAGATTTCCAAAATTATAAGGATAAGACTCTGGATTCTGTTGTTGCTGTAACCACTGCTAAATTTGCCCTCTTCAATATTCAAAGTGTCATGGATTTGACCAAAAGAGATACCCTTGATATGAAGACATGGGGCAAGGAAAAATCAATGGTTTACCTAGTTATCCCAGATAACGATAGTACCTTTCGCTTTCTTTCAGCCCTCTTTTTTTCAACCGTATTTCAAACCCTAACAAGACAAGCAGATATTGATTTTAAGGGTCAATTGCCTCTTCATGTGAGAGTCTATTTAGATGAGTTCGCAAATATCGGAGAAATTCCAGATTTTGCTGAACAAACCTCAACAGTCCGTTCTCGAAATATGAGTCTCGTTCCCATTCTTCAAAATATTGCCCAACTTCAAGGGCTCTATAAAGAAAAAGAAGCTTGGAAAACCATTTTGGGGAACTGTGATAGCTTAGTCTACTTAGGTGGGAATGATGAAGATACCTTTAAATTTATGAGTGGCTTACTCGGTAAACAAACCATTGATGTTCGAAATACTAGTCGTTCCTTTGGCCAGACAGGTTCAGGATCCCTTTCTCATCAAAAGATTGCTCGTGATTTAATGACACCTGATGAAGTCGGAAATATGAAACGGCATGAATGCTTGGTTCGAATTGCCAATATGCCAGTCTTTAAAAGCAAAAAATACAATTCCACTAAGCATCCAAACTGGAAGTACCTAGCCAATCAAGAAACCGATGAACGGTGGTGGAACTTTCAAATCAATCCTTTGAATCAAAGTCAAGAAAACCATCTTGAAGGCCTTAGAATTCGTGATCTAACTTTTGAATCTAGTTTAAAATAAGAAAATAAAAATAGAAAAGAGGAAATAGATGATTACGCATTTTAAAGGTTTCGTTTATGGAGTAGACGCAAGTGCTATGTTTGCACAAGCTATGTCTTTGTTACAGAAGGGATTGATTGCGGTTGGTGCCTTTCTCGTTGTTGTAGGGATTGTCAACCTTGCAACCAATATTAAAGATGGTGGACCAGGTGTTCGGAATGCCATTCTTGAAATTGTCGGTGGTGTTATGGTCGGGGCTGCTGGAGCCTTTGTAACTCAAATTTCAATTTAGGAGGATAAACAATGACATGAATCTTAGTTTAGTCTCACCCTTTGTTTACCTTGCATCTGAAAAAATATCAGCTGAAAATTTATTTGAAGGATTTAATGTGGATTTACAATCTACGGTAGATCTGATTAAATCTCTATCTAGCTACAATCCAACCGTTTGGACTTATATGTCTAGTATTACTAAAAGTGTCATGCAGCCTCTTGGAGTTGCGATTTTATCAGTTGTTCTCATCTTAGAATTTTCGAAGATGGCAAAGAAAATTGCTAACTCAGGAGGAGCGATGACTTTTGAAGCATTAGCGCCGATGTTGATTAGTTATATCATGGTCGCAGTCGTGATTACCAACACTACCGTTATTGTAGAAGCCATCATCGGGATTGCGAGTCACGCCATTGAACAAGTGGCTTCGATTGTAGCTCACGGTGGGGCAAAGTATGATACCATCTCTGGATTAAAAGGGTCAGGATTTATTGGCCGGATGATTGTGGGCTTTTTCGCCCTCCTCATTTGGCTTGTTCGGATAGTAAGTGCAGCCATGGTTAATCTTTTGGTATCTATTCGATTTATTCAACTCTACCTTATGATCCCATTTGCCCCTCTTACGATTCCAACATTTTTAAGTGATGAGTGGAAGTCTATTGGCATTGGCTATTTAAAAAATATTATGGTCTATGCGGTACAAGGGGTTCTTATTTTTCTGATTGTTTCTCTTGTTCCTTTGTTTGAATCTGCTGGGAAAATAGCTGTTTCAAATGGTGCAGGAGTCTTGCAATCACTTGCGATTATGTTTGGTAGTTTGGTACAAGCTATCTTACTGATTATTGCCCTCGTTGGTTCTCAACGTACGGCTCGCTCAATCTTAGGTATGTAATTAGATAAAGGCTAGGAAGTGATTGCTTCTTAGCCTTTTTAGAAAGGAAAGTCATGAATACACGTGTCTTTAAAGACATCTCAAAATACCATCACAGGGCTTGGTTAGGTTTCACCACAAGACAAATCATCTTTGTTTTACCAGCCTTTATTGTCACAATTATTGTTTTGGGCTTGAATCTCTTTTTCTGGCAATTTGGAGATTGGTTTGTTTACGGTTTTGTGTTTGCTTTTACCATCCCCCTCATGCTTTTTGGAGTCTATAAACCCAATGATTTATATTTTGAACATTATTTGAAATACCGTCTTCATTTTGAATTAACGGTTCCCCTACGCACAATTACAGGAAAGAAAGGATCTGAACATGAAAAGAAAATCAAATACATTAAAGAAACAAAAAACTTCAATGACTAATCAGAAAGAAGTAGTTAAAGGGAAAAAAGAGGAAGTGTTACCATCAACGGCTAATACCCTTTCCTATCAAGCCCTGTATCAAAATGGTCTGATGCAGGTAAAAGAAGATTATTTCTCACAAAGCTATTTACTTGGTGATGTCAATTACCAAACTGTTGGTTTAGAAGATAAGGGGGCAATCATTGAGAAGTATTCTGATTTGATTAACTCCCTAGATGACCAAACTAACTTCCAATTGACTATCTTTAATAAAAGATTGAATTTAGAAAAATTTAGACAAAGTATTTTGTATGAGGAAAAAGAAGATGGATATGATACCTATCGTAAAGAATTGAATCGGATGATGAATCAGAATTTAGACAGTGGTGAAAATAATTTTTCAGCTGTGAAACTGATTAGCTTTGGTAGAAAGGATTCTAACCCCAAACAAGCCTATCGTTCCTTGTCCCAAATAGGAGAATATTTCAAGAGTGGTTTCTCAGAAATTGATGCTCGATTTGAATCCTTGGCTGGAGAAGAACGGGTGAACCTGTTGGCCGATATGCTTAGAGGAGAACACCATCTTCCTTTTTCTTACCGTGATTTAACGAGATCTGGCCAGACAACTCGTCACTTCATAGCACCTAATCTCTTAGATTTTAAAAACAAGAATTACCTACAAATCAATGACCGCTTATTACAGATTGTCTATGTGAGAGACTATGGTATGGAATTAGGAGATCAGTTTATCCGAGACCTCATGCAAGGAGATTTGGAATTGATAGTGAGCCTTCATGCTCAAAGTTCGACTAAGGCGGATGCTATGAAGAAACTACGAACAAAGAAGACCTTGATGGAATCCCAAAAGATTGGGGAACAACAAAAACTAGCTCGTACAGGTATCTATTTGGAAAAAGTAGGCCATGTTTTAGAAAGCAATATCGATGAAGCTGAGGAACTCTTAAAAACCATGACCGAGACAGGAGATAAACTATTTCAAACAGTATTCTTGATTGGTGTTTTTGGTCAGGATGAAGAAGAACTTAAACAAGCCCTAGACACGATCCAACAAGTGGCCGGCTCAAATGACCTAATGATTGATAAACTTCCATATATGCAAGAAGCAGCCTTTAATAGTTTGCTGCCATTTGGTTGTGATTTTTTAGAGGGGGTATCACGGAGTTTATTAACGTCCAATGTAGCAGTGAACTCACCTTGGACTTCAGTAGACTTACAAGACCGTAGTGGGAAATATTACGGTATCAATCAAATTTCAAGCAATATTATTACCATTGATCGTAGCCTATTAAATACACCGTCTGGTCTGATTTTAGGAACATCTGGAGCTGGGAAAGGGATGGCAACCAAGCATGAAATTATCACGACCAAAATCAAGGAATCTGGTGAAAATACTGAAATTATCATCGTGGATCCAGAAGCAGAATACAGTGTCATTGGACGAGCTTTTGGTGGAGAAATGATTGATATTGCGCCCGATTCCCAAACCTATCTCAATGTCCTTGACTTGTCTGATGAAAATATGGATGAGGATCCTGTTAAGGTAAAATCAGAATTTCTTTTATCCTTTATCGGCAAGCTACTCGATAGGAAAATGGATGGAAGAGAAAAATCGATTATCGACCGAGTTACCAGACTCACCTATCAGTCATTTAAAGAGCCTTCTTTGGAAGAATGGGTCTTTGTCTTGAGCCAACAACCAGAAGAAGAAGCGCAGAATTTGGCACTTGATATGGAACTGTATGTCGAAGGTTCTCTTGACATTTTTTCTCATAAGACTAATATTCAGACTGGATCTAATTTCTTGATTTATAACGTTAAGAAGTTAGGGGATGAGCTGAAACAAATCGCTCTTATGGTGGTTTTTGATCAGATATGGAATCGTGTTGTTCGCAACCAAAAATTAGGGAAGAAGACCTGGATTTATTTTGATGAAATGCAGCTTCTCTTATTAGATAAATATGCCAGTGACTTCTTCTTTAAATTGTGGAGTCGTGTCAGAAAATATGGAGCTAGTCCGACTGGAATAACTCAAAACGTCGAAACTTTATTGTTAGATCCAAATGGTAGACGGATTATTGCAAATAGTGAATTTATGATTCTCCTCAAGCAAGCAAAAAATGATAGAGAAGAATTGGTTCAACTCTTAGGCTTGTCAAAAGAACTCGAAAAATACCTAGTCAATCCAGAAAAAGGGGCTGGACTAATAAAAGCTGGTTCAGTTGTCGTTCCCTTTAAAAATAAGATTCCTCAAGGTACTCAATTGTTTGATATCATGAGTACGGATCCTGATAAAATGGCTTCTAATTAAGGGGAAGGTAAATGAAGGATAAAAGAGAAATTATACGTGCCCGAAAGGCATTTAGAAGAAGTCTAAAAGATGAGAAGAAATTCTTGAAAAAAGGAAAGAAGGAGGTAAGGAAACAGAAAAAAGATTCCGCTGTACTGGATGAAAAAGCATGGAAAAAAGAGATAAAAGAAAAGCTAGAGGAGATGAGAGAAGCTTCAAAGGCTAGAGTAAAACAAGCAAATGAAGACTACAATCACATCCTTCAAAATACTCCTCCATCTCTTTTGAATCGGAAAGAATTAAGAGACAGACGATTGCCTCATGCTAGGAAACGATTGAAAATAGCCAAGAAGCAATTTAGAGAAGCAAAGGTAGAAGCAAAGGTAGAAGCAAAAGAAGAAAGAAAAGAGAGTCGTAAAGAAAGAAAAACCAATCAAAAATTTCTTTATGGTCAGGAATCGAAACAAAAATCTAATTTTTTCTTTCAAGGGAAGAGTTTAGAAGAATTAAAAACTAAGAAAGAAGTCAAGGCCGCAAAAGAGAATCTAAAATCTACTAAACAAGCCTATAAGTCCAAAAAAGTTAGTAGGAAAGCCAAAACTTTTCTTTATGTCCTTGGACGTGAAGGAGGAGAATTAGCTTCAGAAAATGAAGATTTAGAAGGTTATCGCACGCTTCAAGAGACTATCAGAAAAGGAAAACGCTATAGTCGACTTTCTTATAATCTTGGAAAAGCTAGTGTCAAAACAGGACAAGCAACAGGTCGTTTTACCAAGAAAAGACTGACCAACACAAAAGAGCGATACCATCATTTTAAGGATGGAAAAGGATGGAAACTAGCGAAAGAGAATCCAAGTTCCTTTAAAAATCGGTTTCGAAAATTAAAGAAACAAGGTTTTACAAGTGTTCAAAACATCTATCAAAAACTAAAAGCAGCCTTTTCCTTCTTTACATTTGCGGCTGGAAATCCTGCAACCTGGATAGTTGGAGGAATAGTCTTTCTTCTCTTACTTATGATGAGCTTCTTTTTAGGATTTTCATCTGCTAGTTTGATTCAACAAGATGAATTTGAATTAACAAAAGCTTATACCCACCTAACTTGGGAAGACGCAGAACATACTCGTACAAATGACAAAGGAATTACCTATTACACAAAAGTTGATGATGTGATGGGGTATATGAACTTTAAATTCCATGACTATGAGTTACACAAACCAGTTCACTTATTCAGTTCAGAAACTTACAAGGATTATCTGTCTACTTTGTGGCATGATTTAAATGATGGGGAAGATTTGAAATCCATGCAAGACCTCTATGAAACTCCTAAGTATAAACTATCGAAAGACGATCAAGAGGAAATAAAGGAACTAAAAGAAGAGGGTGTGTATGCTTCCATGCAGGAATTGGACAATCCATTTGAGGGGAAAAGCAATGAAGATAGTCTAACCATGACTTATCGCTATGGATACTATGATTTAGACGGAAAACCTACTCTTCAGGAGTACATTCTACTAGAAGCAAAGGCTCACCAAACGATTGTCGCACCAATGGATGGGGTCGTATCACTAGATGGTGACAATATAATTCTCACTAACGGAAAAGGAGAGAATGAGAGTCGATTGACCTTGTATTCTATTCATAATGGCCGTGCGATTGAGGGGACAAGAGTCCTAACGGGTGATATTATTGGTGAAACACCAGACGATACAGGCTTGAAAGTTTCCTATCAAAAGTATAAGAACAAGAAAGAAAAATTGGTGTACGTCAATCCGCAATTTTATTTTCCCAAAGTCATTCAACTTCAGACCACTATCTTACCTGCCATTGGTCAGTTTGGTGGAGATGAGTTTGAACGAGCAAAACATATTTATGATTTTTTGAAATCTCAAGGGGCAAGTCCCCAAGCCATTGCGGCTATTTTAGGAAATTGGTCGGTAGAATCTTCTATCAATCCAAAACGAGCTGAAGGGGATTATTTATCTCCTCCAGTTGGCGCTACCGATTCCTCATGGGATGATGAAAGCTGGTTAGCGATAGGAGGGCCAGCCATTTATAGTGGTGCTTATCCTAATATCCTTCATAGAGGGTTGGGGTTAGGTCAATGGACGGATACAGCAGATGGGTCAACACGTCATACAGCCTTGTTAAATTATGCACGCACCCAAAATAAGAAATGGTATGATTTAGACCTCCAACTTGATTTTATGCTTCATGGGGATAGTCCTTACTATCAAAGTTGGTTAAAGGATTTCTTTAAAAATACGGGCAGTGCAGCCAATTTGGCCCAACTCTTCCTTATCTATTGGGAGGGAAATTCTGGTGACAAACTACTGGAAAGACAAACCAGAGCAACGGAATGGTATTACCAAATTGAAAAAGGCTTTAGCCAAACAAATGGAGGACAGGCAATGAGTGACCCGCAATCCCTTGAAGGTGTTCGTGGGGACTTGTATGATCATTCTGTTCCTGGTGGTGGAGATGGTATGGCCTATGCCTATGGACAATGTACATGGGGTGTTGCGGCTCGTATGAATCAATTAGGCTTGAAATTAAAAGGAAGTAATGGAGAGAAGATTCCAATCATTAATACCATGGGAAATGGTCAAGACTGGGTTGCGACAGCTTCAAGTCTTGGTGGGGAAACAGGCTCTACACCAAGAGCAGGTGCTATTGTTTCTTTTGTAGGAGGTACACATGGCACACCAGCAGACTATGGTCATGTGGCCTTTGTAGAGAAGGTCTATGATGATGGTTCTTTCCTCGTGTCCGAGACAAACTATGGTGGCAACCCTAACTATACCTTTAGAAAAATCTCTCAAGCAGATAGTGCAATAAGTTTTGCCTATACGACGAAATAAAAGAATCATGTCATCAGTTTAGGTGACATGATTCTTATTTTTTATAGAGTGACATATTTAATGCCATAGGCTGATAAGTTACTTGATGATCGTCTTTAATCAATTGACTGTAAGCAACAAATCCGAACTGTTCATAAAATTGAATGACTTTAGGATGATTGATACTATCTAAAAATACCATCTGAGTTCCTACAATTGCACGAAATTCTTCAATTTTTTGAATTACAATTTCAAATAACTCTTGTCCTGATAGTTTATTTAACTTTGTGTTTTTGCCGAATTGACCGATAAGTAACACAGGGAGATAATCAATATTTTTGGGACTTTTCCCTTTTAGGACGAGTTTCTTTTTTAAGGATTTCTCTAAATCAGAAATATCAACAACTTTGAGAGATAAACTAAAGAATCCTATGATGTTATTTGTTTCAGTTTCTTCAACGATAAAATTACGAGAACGATGTTGTTTTTCAAAATTGGGGGCTTTATCAGATAGATAAGTCAACATCTCTTCATTACCGTTGAAATCAACATTTTCTAAAATGATAGTTTTAAATATCTCCTGAACTTGTTTCTCAGTTTTATCAGGAGCTAGCACTTGAATATTTTCAAGATATTGCTTAAGTGGTGTTACTTGAATTGTCATCTTACAGATACTTTGAAATGAGTTTATTTTTCGTTGGAGCGGTAGCGTCCTGTGATTCAATAGATTTCAAGACTGCTTGTAGCTTTTTAGATGGTTTATGATTAAGAATTTTTAGAGCATCTTCGTTTGTTAGTTTTATATCACGTGTTAAACTGATTGTAGCCATTTGTTCTACCTCCTGTTTCTACTTAAATTCATTATAGCTTATTTTGAACAAAAGTTCAATCTGAAGATAGTGTATGTTTTCTATAGTGTATAAATCCAAAATAAGTTTTTCTCTTGCATTTGTAGCTCATATTCGTTAGAATAATGGTGTAAATGAGTGGTCGGCTCATGGTCAATCTGATAGTAATCTTGGACATAAGGGCCAAGCGGTGGCGGACACCAGAACGAAATCCGATAGCAATCTTGGACGTAAGGGCCAAGCGGTGGCAGACACCAGAATAAACCGACTGACTAGGTGGCTTACAGGTGCAGTAAGTCACCTTTTTTAAATGCAATCCATTTTAATATTTTAAGGAGAACGAAGTTTTGACTCGTTCTCTTTTTTTGTTGTGATACTTCTTTCAAGGAATATTTGGTAGGATTGGAGTGAAAACAGATTAACTAGGAAAGAAGGAAGTATATGGAAGCCATTTATCAACGTGATTCGGATCAAGATGGACTAACTGATGCTCAAGAATTAGCGCTAGGAACCAATCCTCTTTGCGCAGATTCTGATGGTGATGGTCGTTCAGATTTAGTGGAAGTAGAAGAAGGAACCAATCCCTTAGAAAAGGATTTACAAGACATAGACCAAACAAGTATAACTGAACCGTCTTCAGTATTTATGGAAATGAAACAAAAGATTTCAGATATGATGGAGAGTCACTACAAGGAATTTATACAGGCTCTGATTAGTATTGAAACAGGGATTGAAAACCAACAAGACCTAGAAGACTTATATACTTACTACATGAGAACAGATTCTGTTTCTCTTTTGTCTAGTGATTTAGAAACCAGTCCTCAAGAGGTTGAAATGGAGATAGAGTTGTAGGGGAATCATGTGATTCTCCTATTTTCGTATAGATGAAAGGAGCGAGTATGGAAGTAATGCAATTATTGGCTATGTTTCGTGGAACAATTCCAAAAGATAGGGAGAAAATGGACCTATTTCTTCGTTATCAAGCGCAACATTTTGATGAGAAATGGCAGGATTTGGTAGAGAGTTTTTTGACTGAAGAGGGCAAGATAGAAGAGATACCTCATGTCTATTCGTTTCATCAAGACATTGTTTCTTTTCTAGAGGCCAGTTCTGAAAATAATGACCAAGATCTAGAAAGTTACACAAGAAATTTTGGACAAGCAGGTCTAAGTAAATTATCTCAATTAAGTAATTTTGAGAAAAACTTGGTGCTAGAAGTCGCAACCTATAATCTTTTCACTCGATTTTACATCCAATCTGAAAAAGAAAAACTAAAACAACTAAGTGAGCTTGTATTTCATCAGAATCAGGATGTCAATTTAGTCAATGTCTATCGGGTTGCGAATAATCTATCTGACCGCATTAGTAGAGATATAGAGGAGTTTCTTCTAATGGTTGATTCCAAAGAACTAAAAAAAGAGGTTCTTGAGATTCATTTTGAAGAAAAAGAAGAAGATGTTCTAGCCTATTTGGGTTCAGAATTGATGGCTACTTTAGATACCGTTACGGATCTTGTCCATCATGAAGAAAACTACACACAACTCCCACTGACACAAAAACTGAAGATTATTACTCATTTTGATGAAGTAAAGGCTATAAGAGAAAAGTCTAAGCAAGTAACGGAAGCGGTCTTACCTTTAGATAATATTGACCAGGTAGAAGAAAATGTGGAAGTTCATTCCCTATCTAAAGTAGATAAAATTGTAGAAGAAGCTTTGAGGGAATATCCAATCGGTTCACAAGTAAGTTATAAAGGACAAGTATTTCAGTTGGTTTCGATTGAAAATGCACAGTTAAATGACTTAGTTCGCCTAGAGCTATTCAATGATTCCAACCAGTTATTTGAAGAAAATCCTATCTTATACTTGAACAGTTTGAAAGAGATTGAACAAGTATTGTCTCTCGTAGAACTTGAAAAAGAAGATTCAGAGATTGAGATTGATTCATCAAGTGAAAATCAGGAAATAGATTTGTTTTCCTACCTGGAAGAAGAAAATGAAAAGGATAAGGAAAAGGATAAGGAAACAGAAACGCTTATTGTAGGCATAGAAGAGACGGATGTCCCTGTTCAAGATTTTGTTTTTCCAAATGATTTAGAGGACTTTTATCCTAAGACAAATCGAGAAAAGATTGAAACGAATATCGCCGCTATTGAACTTGTTAAAAGATTAGAAAAAGAGGGACGACAAGCGAATCCAGAAGAACAAGAATTACTAGCCAAGTATGTTGGATGGGGTGGTCTTGCCAATGAATTTTTTGATGAACTCAATCCAAAGTATGAAACAGAACGTTTAACTCTCAAGAGCTTAGTAAGCAAATCAGAATACTCGACCATGAAACAAAGTTCTCTCACAGCCTATTATACAGACCCAATGATTATTCGCCAGATTTGGCAAAAATTACTGGATGATGGTTTTGAGGGAGGAAGGATATTAGATCCTTCTATGGGGACTGGGAACTTCTTTGCGGCAATGCCTAGAAGTATACGAGAGAAATCAGAACTCTATGGAGTTGAATTAGACAGTGTGACTGGTGCAATCGCAAAACAACTCCACCCCAATACCCATATTGAAGTGCGAGGATTTGAAGAAGTTCCCTATCAAAATAATAGTTTTGATTTAATCTTAACGAATGTTCCATTTGGAAATTTTCGCATTGCCGATAAAAACTATGATAAACCTTATATGATTCATGATTACTTTGTCAAACACTCACTTGATTTAGTAAGAGACGGAGGACAAGTATCGATTATCTCATCTATTGGGACAATGGATAAGCGAACAGATAATGTCTTACAAGAGATTAAAACCAACACTCATTTTTTAGGGGGTGTTCGTTTGCCGGATACGGCTTTTAAAAAGATTGCAGGTACTCGAGTGACCACAGATCTCCTCTTCTTTCAAAAGGATCAAGCAAAGAATCTTAATGAGGAGGAACTTGTCTTTAGTGGCTCTATTTCCTTTGAGGAGGATAAACGTGTCTGGATTAATCCTTATTTTGATGGGAAATACAATACACAAGTTTTGGGTGAATATGAGGTACGTAATTTTAATGGAGGAACCCTCAATGTTAAGGGGGTATCAGAAACATTAGCTACTGAAATAATGAAAGCATTCGAGAATGTGGAAGCACCTAAACAAATTGACAATTCTTTGAAAGCACCTGTTTTTATCCAAGAAGAAGTGGATAATTCTATCCCAAGTCGTATACGTGAGGACTTAGCGCTCTATTCTTTTGGATATGAGGGAAATCAAATTTATTACCGAGATACGCATGGCATTCGGAGAAGTTCAAAAGTAGACGAAATTAGTTATTATGTAGACGAAAAGGGAGATTTTAAAGCCTGGGACAGTTCTTTGTCTGAACATAAAATAGATCGATTCGTGAAACTTCATTTGACAGATGAGGAAGCACTAGATGTATACAAGTCAGAAGAAGCGAGTAAAAGAGGGAAATATAAGGGACTGTTCAAAAAAACTGTCTTTTATGAAAGTCCCTTATCGGATAAGGATATTAGTCGTATTAAGGGCATGGTTGATTTGAGAGAGACCTATCAATCCTTAATTGAAATTCAACGTCATCAAGATTATAGTCGGACAGATTTTCAGGTATTACTTAGTAAACTCAATCGTGACTATGACCGCTTTGTAAGTCAATTTGGATACTTGAATGCCTCAGTCAATCGAAACTTATTTGATAGTGACGATAAGTATTCTTTACTAGCAAGTTTAGAAGATGAATACATTGATTCTAAAAGTCAGAAAGTAAAATATAAAAAATCTTTAGCCTTTGAGAAAGCATTGGTTAGGCCGGAGAGAGAGATTACAAGAGTTTCAACGGCTTTAGATGCCTTAAACTCCAGTTTATCGGATGGTAGAGGGGTTGATTTAGATTATATGGTATCAATTTATCCCGAACATAGCCAAGCTGCTATTTTAGATGAGTTAGGAGACCAGATTTTAATAGATCCAGAAAGTTATTTAAGAGGAGAAAGAAAATATCTTTCTAAGAACCAATTTTTATCAGGAGATATTCTCAACAAGATAGAAGTAGTTCAACTACTAGTAGAGGAAAACAACCAAGAATATGATTGGAACCATGCTTTAGATTTGTTAGAATCTGTTCGCCCTCCAAGGATTCATCTGGCAGATATTGAGTTTAAAATAGGGTCACGTTGGATTCCTCAATCCGTTTATGGTAAATTTGCCTTTGAATGTTTTACCAATCGTGAATTTGAATTGTCTTCGCCTGATGTTGAACAGGTCATTGAAGCGAATCCTGTCGATGGGCAGGTTCATTTAAGGACATCATTTGCTTATCGCTATCCAAGTGCCAAAGATAGTAGTCTTGGAGTCAGTGGCTCACGTTATGATACAGGAAGAAAGATTTTTGAGAATTTACTTAATTCGAACCAACCGACTATTACTATGACTGTTACGGAAGGAGAAAAGAAAAAGACCATCACAGATTTGGAAAAAACCTCTGTTCTAAGAGCAAAAGAGCAGCATTTACAAGAGCTCTTTCAAGAATTTGTCTCACGGTATCCAGAAGTCCAACAAATCATTGAGGAAAGCTATAATCGTCTTTATAATCGAACGGTTAGTCGAGAGTATGACGGTAGCCATCTAGTCATTGATGGCTTGGCAAAAAACATCAGTCTTCGTCCTCACCAAGAGAATGCCATTCAAAGAATCGTAGAAGAAAAAAGAGCCTTATTAGCTCATGAGGTAGGTTCAGGAAAGACCTTGACCATGCTTGGTGCTGGGTTTAAATTAAAGGAGTTGGGGATGGTTCATAAGCCCTTGTATGTGGTGCCCTCTAGTTTGTCTGCTCAATTTGGCCAAGAAATCATGAAATTTTTCCCTACTAAAAAGGTCTTTGTGACCACTAAGAAAGATTTTGTGAAGGCGAGAAGAAAACAATTTGTGTCACGTATTATTACAGGAGATTACGATGCCATTGTCATTGGGGATTCTCAATTTGAAAAAATCCCTGTCAGTAAGGAAAGACAGATGAATTATATCGAGGATAAACTCAATGAATTACGAGAGATTAAAACACATTCTGAAAATAAGTATACCGTTAAAGAAGCAGAGCAATCAATAAGTGGTCTAGAGAAACAATTGGAAGAACTCCAACGCTTTAATCGTGATAGTTTTATTGATTTTGAGAACTTAGGAATTGATTTTCTCTTTGTGGATGAAGCACATCACTTTAAAAATATTCGTCCAATTACGGGACTTGGGAATGTAGCAGGGATTACCAATACAACCTCTAAGAAGAACGTGGATATGGAAATGAAGGTTCGACAGATTCAGGAAGAGCATGATTTTAAAAACATTGTCTTTGCGACAGGAACACCTGTTTCCAATTCTATTAGTGAGTTATATACTATGATGAACTATATTCAACCAGATATCTTAAAACGCTATCAAGTTGATTATTTTGACTCTTGGGTAGGTGCTTTTGGAGAAATTCAAAACTCTATGGAATTAGCTCCTACAGGGGATAAGTATCAGCCTAAGAAACGATTTAAAAAGTTTGTCAATCTACCTGAGTTGATGAAAATCTATAAAGAAACAGCCGACATTCAAACACAAGATATGTTGGATTTACCTGTTCCAGAAGCTCATATTATCCCTATTGAGAGTGAGTTAACTGAAAACCAGAAACTCTATTTAGAAGAATTAGTTATGAGGTCAGATATGGTCAAATGTGGAACAGTTGATCCGAGCCAGGATAACATGTTAAAGATAACAGGTGAGGCACGGAAACTAGCTATTGATATGCGTTTATTGGACTCTAGCTATAGTCTAGCAGACAATCATAAACTGCTTCAGGTAGTGGATAATGTTGAAAGAATTTATCGTGAGGGAATGGAAAATAAGGCTACTCAGATGATTTTTTCAGATATTGGCACCCCTAAGAAAAAGGATAATGGCTTTGATGTCTATTCTGAGATTAAGGCTTTATTAGTTGATAGAGGAATCCCTAGTAAGGAAATTGCCTTTGTACATGATGCCAATAGTGATGAAAAGAAGAATAGTTTGTCTCGAAAGGTTAATGCAGGAGAAGTGCGGATTCTCCTTGCATCAACTGAAAAAGGAGGAACAGGTTTAAATGTTCAGAGCAAGATGAAAGCAGTTCATCACCTGGATGTTCCGTGGAGACCAAGTGACATCCAGCAACGCAATGGACGGATTATCCGACAGGGAAATGAAAACAAGGAAGTAGATATTTACCACTATATTACCAAAGGTTCGTTTGATAATTATCTATGGGCAACTCAGGAGAACAAACTCCGCTATATTAAGCAGATTATGACTTCTAAGGAGCCGATTCGTGCTGCAGAAGACATTGATGAACAGACTATGACAGCTTCAGATTTTAAGGCACTGGCAACTGGTAATCCTTATCTCAAATATAAGATGGAATTAGAGAATGATCTAACCCTATTAGAAAATCAAAGACGCGCCTTTCAACGCAGCAAGGATCACTATCGTCATACAATCTCTTACTGTGAAGAAAATATGCCCATTCTTGAGAAACGATTAAGCAAGTATGAAGGCGACATTCAACAGTCTGAAATATCGAAAGACCAGGCATTTTCTATGACAGTAGGCAAGCAAGTTTTTGAGCAAAGAGCTGAAGCAGGTGAATCCCTACACCGTCTTGTCCGTCATAATCAAGCTGACAGCAAAGAATTCCGAACCCTAGCAAGCTATCGAGGATTTGACATTAAAATGCTTAGTCTTCCAATAAATCAACCTCTTCCTGAAACCTTCTCTGTTAAGATTGTAGGAGAAAATCAGTATTCTGTCAGTTTGGATTTGTATTCTCCTTTGGGGACAATTCAAAGGCTTCAGCATACGATTGATCACATTAAAGATGACCAAGTGAAAACTCAGAACTTATTGGATGAATTAAAGGATAAATTGACTACTGCTAAGGTAGAAATTGGGAAAAATTTTCCAAAAGAAGAGGACTATCAAACAAAAAAGGCCGAATACGATGTACTCGCGCCATTGATTGAAACAGAAACGGATTTAGATATTATTGATCAAGCCTTAAGACAATTCCACGAAAAAGGAAAAGAAAGGCAAGAACAACTTTCTTTTGAATTAGATTAAAAAATAGATATAAATAGCGGACAAGAAAAGAAAAGCGCGGTAGAATAAAGATAGAAAGAAACGAGGTAACGATTATGATGGAAGATACCTATTATCAATTAGAAGAGGCCTTGGTACAGGGATTTCAAACACCTGAAGAATATCAAGCTTACAAGGAACTAAAGGAACATTATGAGGAAGTGACAGGCGATTACAGCTTTTCTATACGAGAACTCACTAGCCAATTGGAAATCGCTCTTCAGAATCATAGAGGTGTGGACTTTGAAGAACATGAAAAAGAGGAGTATTTGGACTTAGTTCAAAAGCTAGAGGAATTTGATTCCTCTCTTGCCACTCATTATCGTCAGTTGATTGACTAGAAAGGAGAAAGTCATGAATGATTTACTCCTTGTCCCAGTAATTTTTTTAGCAGTAGGAGGAATTCTCATTCTTTTATGGAGACTCTTTCTTATTGCCAGTGGACTTTTCCTTATTGGTTTTGTCAGTTTTCTTATTTTCGTGGAGGGTTATGGAATTTATTTGTTCTTTACTGAACCTACTTTATACTTTGATGATATCAGACAACATGGTTTAACTAGTTTTACGGCTGTGTACCTTTTCATCAATCTGATGTTGGTTCTAGGATTCAGTTGGCGTTTCATAAACTCCAAAACTAAGGAAAGTATGTAAACTTGTTAGATGGTTAAAAAACTTTATCTGAATCTAAATTCGGATAAGGTTTTTTATTTGCCTTGATTCTTTCATATACATCATAGCTAAATTGGAGTAATAATTTATGAAAATCATTATCCTCACTATTATTACTTGTATTTATTGCTTGTTTATGTCGTTCAATATGAGAAAGAGCTCTTCTCAAATTTTCTTCTTTTAATTTGTTCATGTTTATATTATAAGCTGAAGACAGCTGGTTTTGATATTTTTCTCTGAACTGTACGATTTTGCGCCTGAAATGTAGGAATTACCTTTCGTTGTGATGTGATAAAACTTACAAGTTCTTTTTGTTATTCTTGACCTAGTTTTTATAGAAAGAAGGTCTAAGATGTTAAATAAAGTCAAAACTAAAGCCTTAATTAGTGTTGGAGCAGTGGCTGCAACTAGCTTTATTCTCATGATGGGATATACTGCTGGTCAACACTCAACTGCTAAACAAAGTCGCAAAGAAATCGAATTGGCTGCAGCTAAACTTGTAGAGGACAAACAAGCAGAAGATAAAGCTACCATTTTGTCATCGGATACTGTAAAAGAATTTTTGACTCAGTACTATACGAAAGAAAAGCTCGGAGAAAATAACACACGTATTCAACCTTATATGACTGAATCGGCTTATTCTCAAGAATTGTCAAGTCAAAACGATGCCATGAACCAAGTGTATAAGGATTATATTTTGGATTATCATTTTGAAAAAGCTGATATCTTTGTCAATCAGACTACGAATCAAGCCATTGCCATGGTCTCTTATAATGTAACCTATGTATCTGATTTAAAGAATGCCAACCAATCAAAGACCAATCAGACAGAAACCAGAACGGTTAAGTTGTCTTATTCGAAACTACCAGGTAAGTTATTGGTCAATCAAGTGCAGGTTTGGAAATCTGGGTTAGATGATTTGGATAAGGCGACTCCCAAAACTTTGGAAGAATCCTCATCTGTTCCATCACTGCCAAATACTACAACAAAATGATGATATTGCATGGAAATAGAAGAATGTAAGCAAATTTCAATTCTTGATGTAGCCAATCGTTTAGGTATCTCCTTTAAACAAGTTTCGAACAGTGTCTATGAGCATTCTGAACACGATTCATTTCGGATTTTTTCAACTACCAATACTTTTAAATGGTTTTCAAGAGATATTCAAGGTGATGTCATTGATTTTGTTCGACTTGTTAAAGGAATTTCTTTTAAAGAAGCTCTAGGCTTTCTTTCTGAAGAACCTTTTAAAAAAGAAGCTGTTCAAGAAAAAAGAGAGAGACCTTTTTATTATCCTTTAAAGAGAATAGAAGATTCTAACTGTAGTCTGGCCAGATATTACTTAACAAAATGTAGAGGAATCTCAGAAGAAATCATAGAAAAGATAATTCAACAAGGTTTGATAGCACAAGCTAGTTGGAAAACAAATGAAACTGTTGAACCTGTTATTGTTTTTAAAAGCTTTGATCATCGTCACAAACTGCAGGCAGCAAGCTTACAAGGGATTTATAAGAATCCCGCTCTTTCTAGAGAGAGGTTAAAAACGATTCTAAAAGGAAGCCATGGACATATTGGAATATCCTTTGACATTGGTAAACCAAATAGACTGGTCTTTTGTGAATCGTTCATCGACTTGATGAGCTATTACGAACTTCATCAACAAAGTCTATCAGATGTTCGCTTGGTATCTATGGAAGGATTAAAAAGGTCTGTTGTTGCTTATCAAACTTTACGACTGATAGCTGAAGAAAATCAGAAGTTGGAATTTTTGGATACAGTAATACCTTCAAAGTTATTGCCTTTGTTCAATACAATTCGTGATACCACTACCTATTTTGATAATCATCCTGATTTATTGACACTTGCGGTAGATTGTGATGATGCAGGTAAAGATTTTTCTGATAAGTTATCTCAATCAGGATTTCCTGTTTTTCTGGATTTACCTGATAATGAATCTGGGAAAGAAAAACGAGACTGGAACGATATTCTTCGAGAAAACAAATCAGATTTACAATTTATGCTTGAGAATGCAAAAGAGACATTGAGGAATCAACCAGTAAGACAAACCTCTCAATGTTTAGAATTGTGATAACAAAATCAAGATGTTTTAGCTAATATTAAAATGAAGGAGGATCGTATATGACCATTATTGAACGCTTAGAAGAAAAGGTCACTAGGCAAGAAAGTAAGGTAGCAAGAGAGTCAGAAAAACTAGCTGCTTATAAAGAGCAACTAGAGACAGCGATGTTTGCGACGTTCAAAAGGCGTCAAAGCATTAGTCACATGAGTTTTGAAGAAGCTCTTGACCATGCATTTGGCAAAGAAAGACAATTCGATGATTCTGAATTTAGAGAGGATGAAATGAGTGAATGACAAAAGATTGGAATTTTAATCAACCATTAGAAAGCAAATCAGAAAATCAAGAAGATCCAGATAAAATTGCGGCCTTATTTGGAAATCATCAAGGAGGTAATGATGTAAATTATGAAGCAGCTTTTCAAAAGCGAAAACAAGCACCTGTGACGGAATCAAATTCTAGTTCTAAACCCAAAATTACAGAGGTTAGAACAGGAAAAGAGACAGATATCACTACAAGTTATCAGCAACATCTTAAAAGACTTATTGCGGATAACAATAGTGATATTCAAAGTAGTCAAAAGAAAATTGAAGAGCTACATACGTTGATTGACACAAAGAATAAAGACAATAAGAAATTGCAGTCCATTTATGATGCGATTTCAGAATTACACTAAGCAGTCCTGATAGGCTGCTTTTTTTGAGAGGTTATAGATGTTTACAAAACTTTTTAAGAAAAAACAAGACAATAGTGATGTATTTAAGAAGCTAATTCATCGACTATCTGATATGTCTGTCCAAGATCTTGAAAAAATAGACCGACTGCTAGATATCATTTTCACTCCAAATCAAGAAACCGAACAACTAAAAACAGAAGCAACTTATAGAGAAGAAACTTTGGAGGATACATTAAAGGAAGCTAAGAATCAACTTCATAAGGAACAATTGGAGAAGAATTTAGAGAGATTTAGGAAAGATGGAAGGAAGTGAATCGTTTTATAAAATTTTCTTTTACTTGAATAAAGTCTTGTGTTATACTTTTAGTATAGACTAGAGAAGGAAGTAAATATTTTGGAGTTGACTACCAAGCAGGAAAAGCAACTAGGTCAGACGCAGTGGTTTCATGCGACATTGTTACGACATTTAGAATCCTTAAAAAAAGGAATCGATGTTCAATTTAATTTAGGGAGTGAGCTAGATTTTGGACCTGGTTTCTATATTACGCCTGACTTTGAACAAGCTAGAAAATTTATTAACAAGCAAGTTGAAGTATTAAATCGAAGCACCTCTAATAATAATATTTTTGACTCAGAAGAAGAAGTAGGAATTATAGTAGAATTTCGTATTTCAAATTTTATAGAAATTTTTAAGAACCCTGACTATCATTGTCACTATTTTGCAAAACATAAAAAGTCAGAGTCAGATTTAGATTTTGCGGAATTTGTCGTTCAAAATCGGGAAAATCCAGATGAATTACAACACCATTTTGATTTTATCTATGGTGTTCAGACTGATGACAATCCAACCCAAGCTTTAGCTCGTTTTCGTCAGAATGAAATTACAAAAGAAGAAATGCTTGCTGAGTTTAGAAAACCCTATTCTTTTAAACAATTATCCATTCACAACCAATCTTTTTGTGATATAATGAAAATAGAGAAAGTTTATCAATCAAAGACAGGAGAGGAGTTACAAAAATGGCAGTAGTATCGTTGGAAAATAATATTAAACTATATAGTTCAGAATTATTTCAAGCACTATTAAAAGCCTCTAATTATAAATTGGATGAGCGTATTGCTCAGACTGTTGCAGAAGGCTATGCTCGTAATCTAGATTATTCTGATCCTGAACTGATGCATGTTGGTGTAACTTCGGTTGCTAACAACCTGCTTACAAAAATTAAACAAGAGTATTTTATTGTATAGTATTTTGAAAAGCCACCGAAAAAGAATGACTCTTTAAGGTGGCTTTTTTAGAAGTAAAGTTTAGGCTAGAAAAACAACAAACAACGCACCAATTTTGGTGCGTTCTGCTTTTTTATGCTATAATGGATTTAGAAAAATAAAGGAGTTTGCCATGATTGGAAAGAACATAAAATCCTTACGTAAAACACATGACTTAACACAACCCGAATTTGCACGGATTGTAGGTATTTCACGAAATAGTCTGAGTCGTTATGAAAATGGAACGAGTTCAGTCTCTACCGAATTAATAGACATCATTTGTCAGAAGTTTAATGTATCTTATGTCGATATTGTAGGAGAAGATAAAATGCTGAATCCTGTTGAAGATTATGAATTGACTTTAAAAATTGAAATTGTGAAAGAAAGAGGAGCTAATCTATTATCTCGACTCTATCGTTATCAAGATAGCCAGGGAATTAGCATTGATGATGAATCTAATCCTTGGATTTTAATGAGTGATGATCTATCTGACTTGATTCATACGAATATCTATTTAGTAGAAAATTTTGATGAAATAGAGAGGTATAGCGGCTATTTGGATGGAATTGAACGTATGTTAGAGATATCTGAAAAACGGATGGTAGCCTAATGGGAATCCAAGATTATACTGATAGTCAATTTAAACAGGCTTTAGCAAGGAACCTTCGCTCACTGACAAGAGGAAAAAAGTCCAGTAAGCAACCTATAGCGATTTTACTTGGAGGACAAAGTGGTGCTGGTAAGACTACAATTCATCGTATTAAACAGAAGGAATTTCAAGGAAATATTGTTATCATAGATGGCGATAGTTTTCGTTCTCAGCATCCACACTATTTAGATCTTCAGCAAGAATATGGCAAAGATAGTGTTGAATACACCAAAGATTTTGCAGGGAAAATGGTAGAGTCTTTAGTAACCGAATTGAGTCATTTGGGATACAATCTTTTGATAGAGGGAACCTTACGAACAATTGATGTTCCAAAGAAAACAGCACAACTCTTGAAAAATAAGGGATATGAAGTACAATTAGCCTTAATTGCAACAAAGCCTAAGCTATCCTATCTAAGCACTCTTATTCGATACGAAGAACTGTACGCTATCAATCCAAATCAAGCACGCGCAACTCCAAAAGAACATCATGATTTCATTGTAAATCATCTAGTTGATAATACCCGACAGTTGGAAGAACTAGCTATCTTTGAAAGAATTCAAATTTATCAACGAGATAGAAGTTGTGTACATGATTCAAGAGAAGATAAAATTTCAGCAGCAGATATTCTTCAAGAGTTACTGTTTGGGGAGTGGAGTCAGGTAGAGAAAGAGATGCTTAAATCTGGAGAAGAAAGATTTAAAGATTTAACTAATTGAAATAGTTGTTAGAACACAAATTTTAAAATATAGTCTACTTATAACTTTTGTTAGTTGTTTAATTAAGGTGGGCGAAAATTTTTTAGAACCAAAAAACGCATAATCTCAGGTGTTGAAAAACTAGAAATTATGCGTTTTCTTGTGGGAAGATTTACTCCATTTTCTTCAGGAATTGAGATTTTGCCCATCTCTTTTTATTATATTTAAGGATATTTGAAAGATATATTTTAGAAAAACAATTATGGAGTTCTTAAATACAGAATATATTATAAATGCTGATTCAAAGTGAAGTTTTATATGTTTTTTGATTTTGTTGAGCATAAAATCTATTAACTAAATTCGAACTACAAAAATTAATTTTAGATGAACTAAACTGTAGGCTTTGGAAAGTTCTCTTATTCGATTTCAGAACGAATCGCTGATACAGGATTAAAAGAACTAAGTATTTCTTTTTGTTTTGAATGAGATACGTGAGTATAGATTTGTGTGATTGATATAGAACTGTGTCCAAGAATTTGTTGAATGTATCGAATATCTACATCATTATCTAGAAGCATTGTCGCAAAGCTATGTCTAAACATATGTGGTGTAATAGTTTTAGATAAGCTATTTTGTTCAACGATTCTCTTTATAACTAAACGTACACTTTGCTCTGACAATGGTTTAAGAGAATGTTTCCCTGGAAACAAGAAATCATTTGATTCATTTCTTGTTTTATTTATATATGTTTCTAATAAATTGAATGTTTTTTGATCTCCTAAAAATAGGATACGTTCTTTCTTACCCTTTCCTATAATATGGAGTGTCTTATTGGAAAGATTAATATCTTTGAGATGAATGTGGCAAAGTTCAGAAATTCTGATGCCTGTTGAAAGTAAAAGTGAAATAATTAGTAGATTTCTTTCAGCGTGTTGTTTTTGATAATCAGTTTTAGATAGAGCTACTCTCTGCTCTAAATATAAAAAAATACTTTTCAGAATGTCATACGGAATCGTTTTAGGCAATATTTTTTCAGTTCTAAATTGAAAACGCAATTGATTGAAGGGGTTCTCTTCAATCATGTTCTGGTATTTTAGATAGTTATAAAACACCTTCATACAAGCAATTTTTCTTCTTAATGTATTCGTTTTTATGTTAGATTGTGTCAAGTGTTCTATATAGGATTCGACATTATCATAGTCTGAGTTATAAAATTGCATAAGATCATTCTTATAAGCGCGAATTGTGTGTGAACTCAAACGCTTATGAGTTTTGCAATAATCTAAGTAAGTAGAAATAAGTTTATAATCCATAAAAATCTCCTTTATCAATAATCATGCTATTATAAACCTATTTGGGTGCTTTGTATAGCGATAATAAATAGTTATCGGTAGGAGAGATATATTTTGGAAGATAGGGTATTTTTTTGTTTTTCAGGTAAAGATAGATTAGTTTATGCTCAGTCTCTAAATTTTCATTTAAAAAATTTAGGAATTGAAGTGTGGTACGATTATGAAAAACTGTATCTAGGAGATGACGGTGACTATGTCAATATTGAAGAGGGAGTAGAACAATCTAAGATATTTTTACTTTTTATTTCAACACAATTATTTCAAAGTACAGGAGCAATGTTAGAATTAGATGCAATTAAAACCAAAATTGATAAACATCAAGAAATAGTAATCATTCCCATTCTTTGCGAGATAACCAGTAGCCAAATTCCTAAGAAATACAATTGGATTTCTAAGTATATATATGGAGAAATGAAACTTGATATTTCTAGCGGAACCTATGATTTATCAATTGATATACTAAAACGTTTACTATACGAACAATTAAAGTCAGTAGAAATAAAAAATCTACTGACTTTAGAAAATATAACAACAGATAAATTTATCAATGCTATTATTGATAAATATAATTATATTGATAAAAATTGTTTTAGCATTAGAATCACAATGCTGTATACATTGATTTTATATTGTTTAGAAAAATACAATATTAATGATAATATTTCATATTATAGTAGTAGCTTCATTTTTAATAAAGTTAAATTTAATATTCAGCCAACTTTAAAAGAAATAGCTTGTATGGAATCAATTATACTGGTATTAATCAATAAAATTGAAGGATATTTCTTCAATAATATGTAATACTAATTCCGCTAGTTTGTCTGGACTATTTTCCGAACATAATTTCTCAATATAATTTTCTAAATAAGGGTATTCAGTTATACTTGATTTTATTTTCTCCCCTAACTCTGCTGCAGCAAATCCAGTGCTAGCAATTGGAATGATATAATTTCCTTGTTCTTTCGAAATTTTAATTTCTTCCCAAACACCCCTAGAAGTGACAATGTCACCTTTACTATTGATTGCCTGACCATACATAACAATGGTAAACTTTGTATCCGATATCAGATTTCGTCTATAAGACGTATCCTCATCTAAACTCATATCGTGAGCGAATGGTCGCATAATTAAACGTTTTTCAATATTAGCCTCATTAATTGAGTAAAGTTTTTGTATGCTGGAACCGGAAATGTAATAGCCAATGTTCTTTCCAAATCCAGTAACTATATTGTATCCTCCGTCAATTAGTTTTTCAACTAAAGATTTCGAAAGGTTATAGGCTCTAGTCTCCTCTAGTGCATCATCTAAACTACCTGAGATATAAATATTTTTACTAATTGTTTTTTCTTTTATTTCCCTCAAAATTTCTTTAATGTCTTCGGGAGTTTGGACCAACAAAACTTTTATGTTGTACCTTTTTCCTAAATCATCTATAAAAAGTTGAAAATTTTTATCCCCAGGCTTATCTATCATAATTGTATAGAATGCTTTATTATTCTTACCTATGTAACTGTGTAGCTTTTGAATAGATTTTAGAACGATATCATCAGTAAAACTATAACCAATAAATAAAAAAGTATTAGTGACTAACTCTCTTTGAAAAAAACTTAAAAATAACTCATGATTAAGGTAATAGTTTTCAATATCAGATTTTGAAATAACAATTTTTGAAATACTACCTATATCTCCGTTAAGCTTGAATATATTTACTCTATTTTTCAAACTAACAGAACCTAAGTCTTGTTCATCATGAATACTATTAATATTTATTTTTTGATACTCAAAATTCTTCTCTATTACTTTATCAAAATTAGTTGTCCAAATTGATTTGAAACCAATTTGGACAATTATTTTTATTAGTTCGCTTTCATAATCAAATTTGTTAATTTTATGATTTATTAGTGAATATAATTCTCGCTCACTATACTCATTAATAAAATATTGAGCAAGTTGAAAATAGTCTGTGATACTACTAATATCGAGTCCTAATTTTTCGGCACATGGGGTTAGAAGTTCTTTCCAAGTTGGAAAATGAGCATCTAAACTACTTCCTGCACCTAAAAATAATGATAATTCTCCATCATTAAAAGAGTCACTTATTTTTGTAATAAAACTTTTTCTATCCAAAATATATCTCTCCTACCGATAACTATTTATTATCACTAGTATACCATAAATTCATTTTTAGTTGTTTGATTTGTATAATGATTTTTTAGTTAAAATTAGATGATATTGGCCAACTATAAATTAAAATACTGTTTTGAAATTATATCGAATACTTTTGAGTCAATTACAAACTTACAACAACTAGAGAATTGTGTAGTTTGAAGGAAATAAGTACAAGTTTATTAGAAAAGTAGCATTTTATAGGATTATCACGAAAAATTCTAATTTTAGAATTATACTTTCTATTAATTTAGAACATGTTTTTTTATTTTTAAATGTTATAATAGTGTTATCAAGTAAAAGGAGCATACTATAATTGGTAACAATATAAAATTATACGAAAGACACATGGCCTGACAAAAACAGATTTGCTCGAATTGTATAAATTTTAGGCAATAGCCCTTAGCTGTTATAAAAACGGAACAAGTACCATTTCAACAGAATTCATAGACACTATTTGCCAGGAACAGTTATAAAAACTGAGTAAAGGAGTCGGAGAGTTGGTCAAGGAAGTGGAGAAAGAATTTCAAGTGGAAGTGAAAAGATTGAAGGAGTTTCATGGTAGTCACTAAGCATTTTGCGACACACGGAAAAAAATATCGTAGGCGTTTAATTAAGTATATCCTCAATCCTGATAAAGCGGACAATTTGAAATTAGTATCTGATTTTGGTATGAGCAATTACTTAGATTTTCCTAGCTATGAAGAGATGGTAGAAATGTACAATGTCAACTTTACCAATAACGACAAGTTGTACGAATACAGAAATGACCGACAAGAAAAACACCAATAAAATATTCCTGCCCACCATCTGATCCAATCATTTTCTCCTGATGATAATCTAACACCTGAAGAAATTAACCGCATTGGTTATGAGACCATGATGGAATTGACAGGAGGTCGTTTTAAGTTCATCGTAGCAACTCACACAGACAAAGATCATGTTCATAATCACATCCTAATCAACGCTATTGACCGCAATTCAGATAAAAAGTTGACATGGAACTATGCCTTGGAACGAAACCTCCGTATGATTTCAGACCGTATTTCTAAAGTGGCTGGGGCGAAAATTATTGAGAAGAGTTTTTCTTACCGTGACTATCAAAAATATAGGCAGTCTAGTCATAAATTTGAATTAAAGCAACGTCTTTATTTTTTGCTGCAGCAATCTAAATCGTTTGATGATTTTTTAGAGAAAGCAAGGCAGTTGCATGTTCAGATTGATTTTAGTCAAAAGCATAGCCGTTTTTTGATGACAGATAGAACGATGATAAAACCAATTCGAGGACGCCAACTCAGCAAACGAGATCTATATGATGAAGAATTTTTTAGAACGCATTTTGCTAAGCAAGAGATTGAAAGTCGTTTAGAATTTTTGTTGAACCGTGTCAATTCTTTAGAAGAGTTAATAACAAAAGCAAAAGAATTGAATCTAACCATTGACTTAAAACAAAAAAATGTAACTTTTATCCTGGAAGAAGATAATCAAAAGATAAGTTTGGGTCATCAAAAAATAAGTGATAAGAAATTATATGATGTCAAATTTTTTCAAGATTATTTTAAAAATAAGGAAGTCATTGCTTCAGAAGGATTAGAGAATTTACAGGAACAGTACCATGCTTTCCAAGAAGAACGAGATAAGGATAAAGTATCCACTGAAGAGATTGAGGAAGCCTTTGAGACATTTAAGGAAAAACGAGATGCCATTCACGAATTTGAAGTGGAACTTGCAGAACATCAAATTGAGAAGCTAGTTGATGAGGGCGTCTATATCAAGGTGGCTTTCGGTGTCAAACAGAGCGGTCTTATTTTCATTCCTAATTATCAGCTAGATATTATTGAAGAAGACAATCAGAAAAAATATAAAGTCTATATCCGAGAGACAACCTCATATTTTGTCTATAACAAAGAACATTCGGATAAGAATCAGTATATTAAAGGGCGAACCTTGATTAGACAGTTAACCAACGATAGTCGAGTAATACCATACAGAAGACCGACTGTTGATCGACTTCAAGAAAAGATTTCTGAGATTAATCTCTTGATTGAGTTGACAGAGACAGACAAAAAATACCAGGACATCAAAGACGAACTGGTTGCAGAAATAGCAGAGCTAGACATCAAACTGACTCAAACAAATGAAAAAATCGCCACCTTAAACAAGATGGCGGAAGTGCTTATCAATTTGAAGAGTGAAGATCCAAATAGTCGAAAACTAGCAAGGTATGACTTTTCAAAACTAAATTTAACAGAATCAATTACACTAGAGCAAGTGACTGAAGAAATAAGAGTATTACAAGAGGAGCTAGGTCATTATCTTTATGAGTATGAAAGACTGATTAGAATATTGGAAGAATTTGTAAAAATGTTAAATATTACTACTAATAATCCTAATCCAAAATTTCAAGAGAATATTTTGATGGACTAATCTCTATAATTGACATAGTGGTATAAAATATTTGATAACTAAAGACTAGACTGGTATACAAATAGTGACAAGAGCACCGTTCTCAAAATTACTCAAATTTACTTCTCCGCCATGAATTTTCGCTACCCGATTAACAAATGCTAATCCAATTCCGAAATGACTTCCTTGCTCTGAATTTGTTGCCTGTTTGTCTTGAAAGTATAGTAACCCATATTTCTCGAGTATATTCTCCGAAAATGAAGAATTGCTATTCCATATGGAAATATAAAATTTATTATCTATTAACTTATAGTCTACTCTTATTAATGGAGAATTACTTTTGGAATGGTCAATTGCATTATTAATAATATTTAGGATTGCTCGTAGGAATAGGTTTAAATTAAGTGTTAAATTAATAGTGATTGGTAGATTATTGGAAAATTGGATTTTAGCCTTTTTATCAGTAATTAACTTAATTTCTTGTTCAAATAATTCAAGTAAGTAATCCGAAGAGAAACTCTCCCAATTAGAACTATCATTATAGAATGTTTTAGAGTAATTAATTAGCTGATTAAAGTATCTATTAAGTTGTTGGCTAGCAATTTCGATATCTCCTAAACATTGACCAATATTTCCAGTAATATCCATAGATTGTAAAAATTGAGCATTTCCTTGAATAATTGTTAAAGGTGTCTTCAAATCATGTGCTGCAGCTGAGACTTGAAACATCAATTCCTTTTTTTGCTGTTTTTCAGATTGAATCATTTTTTTAATCGTTGACTGCATTTCCTGAATTTTTTGTCTTGTTTCAATCAGTTCAATCAAAGTTAATTTAGCTGGGGCTTGTTCATTTATATCAACCAATAGACTTTGATTATAAACAATATTTGTTTCTTGCTTTATCTTTTCTAGAAGGTTGCTAATATTTTTAGCAATAATAGAAAATAAAATTAGACTAATATAAATCCAAGAAATCGTGCTGAAATAGATAGTAAATGCACCTGCATTTTTTTCAGTAATATTAGTAAAAGCAGTAAATAACAATGGTAGTAAATAAAATAGAAAAAGACTAATAAGAAATTGTCTTAAAATCTTAAAATATGTTTGTTTAATCAGTTGGTTAAAAGTCAGAGCGTTATCCACTGATAACCACCTCCCCAGATTGTTTTAATTGGATTAATTTCATAAGGTTTTAATTTTTGCCTGATTTGGTATACATACTCTGTAATAGACCTTCCCAGTGTTTCAGAATCATGAGGGTAAAGATAATCAAAGAGTTCGTCATTTGAAAATATTCTATTTGGATTGCTGGAAAGCAACAAAATTAATTGGAATTCTCTTTTTGTAGTTGGAATATGTATATCCGAAATTCTAAGTTCTTCTTTAGTTTTATCAATTGCCAGAGGTCCAAATTGTAGAATCTCACTAGAATGATTATTGCGCACTTCTCGACGGATATGCATCTGTACTCTAGTTACTAGTTCAGGTATGCTAAATGGTTTTGTAATATAGTCATCTGCACCGGACTGTATACCATATACAATATCCTCTTCTAAATTTTTGGCTGTTAAAAATATGATTGGAACAGAAATAAATTCTCGGATATACTTACAGATTTCAATTCCATCGTGGGGCATCATAATATCTAAAATAATTAAATCATAGCCGATAAAATGACAGATATCAATTTCTGGAATAGCAGTCCGCGTATCGACGACAAAGTTTTTATTCTCTAGAACATTTTGAATAAGTCTTAAAATGGCAATATCATCATCTATGACTAGGACTTTATATTTCATAATTGTCTCTCCTTTTAAAATATATTCTAATTATACCATGTTTACCCTCAAGTAATGATATAGAATAATAATAATCTAAATAATACAGACTTCTTATGGAAATTATAGTAGATTAAAATAAGATATGAACAAATCTATTAAGAAAGTCAAATTCATTTCTAGAAATGTTTTAGCAGTTGCGGCGTACTATTCTAACTTCAATCTACTATAGTATATGACAATACGATAATCTGGAATCAAAAAAATTACCTAGAAATCAGAAATTCTGATATTTTTCTGATATTTGTTTTGTAGAATATGAAATGTAGATGATAAGTTATCATCTACCCTAATAGTAACTATTAGGGATTAGGAATTATTCTATAGCATGTTTTTCTGAGAGTAGTTCAAAACTCCAAATCAGTAATATATGTGGTAAGTTAAATCAATTTGCTCAGGATTTAGCAGGTAAACATAGTTGTTACTCGATTGAAATTGCTGTAGGGTAATATGAATAATAGGAAGGAGAATGTTATGTACCAAAAACCAACTATTACAAAAATCGGTAGCTATCGAACTTTGACAAATGGTGCAGGCACTGCACGTGAACGTGATTTACTTGGCTTTCGTGCGTTGATTGTTATTCACTGGCCATGGTTGTAATCGAAAAATATAGATAATGAGCGGAGGGTGAGCAACTCCGCTTATTGTTTATATCATTGGTATAAAACATAAATCGTTATGAAAGTTAATATTATTGTAGAAAAAAATCAAGTTATTACTGCTGATATGTTGGTAGACGAACTGATTAATTTAAATAAAGTTAATGTATATACTGCTGATAATTTATTAATGGTAGTTAAACATCACAATGATTCTGAGGAAATTAGTAATTTTTTAGCAAGAGAAGATTTGAACTTTGAAATGATTGAGAATAATCTCAGTAAATTAAAAAAACATACATCTTTTATAGCAGTTACAAAAGAGAATCACCTTATAGCCAGTGGGGACTTTAATAATTGTAATCCAATATATTATCTAGAAAGAAATGATGAATTATTTGTTTCATTCCATCCTGAATTAATTTCTAATCTTACAAAGCAAAAATTTAATAAAACTTATTTTGCCTTACGTATCGTAAACTTTGAGACTATATATCCATTTAGTGAGTTAACACCATGGGAGAATATAAAACTTCTAAATAGTCGAAAAATGCTTGTAGTTTTAAAAGGTCAGATTAGTCAGGTATTTCCTTTTAGAAGTAACGGTGGTAATAAAAGGATCTCTGAAGTAGCAGTAGAATTACGTCAAAATGTAAAGGATGTATTACAGAAAAATTTGGGAAAACAAATCAGAATAAGTGCAGATTTATCAGGCGGCTTAGATTCTACTTCTCTTTGCTATTTTTGTAAGGATTTAGGAGTAGAGTTGAATACAATTTTTCTATCTCCAGAGGATGGCGCTGATAGTGATGCTATATGGTCAGAACGAGCAAGTAAGGAGGTTTCGGCAGAGCATACGGTTTTACCGTATAGTAGCACAATTACTCTAAACTCTTTAAATCCTTTAGATATATATAAAGCACTCCCATTTGGTCCGTCAGAATCGTTTCGCTATATAAGTCTAGCTAGGAAAATTATAGAAATTGGGCTAAAAAACGATATTGGTATGCATATAAATGGTCATGGTGGTGATGAGCTATTTGGTCCCCTATCTACTATGGCTTGGTCCTTGTATCATTCTAATTACCCGAATCGCATAAAAAATTTATATGGATTTGCAAGATTAAATAAGTTCAATCTTTTTAAATTTTTTAAGTCATTGGTTGATAATGAAAGTTTATCTGATAATTTGAGATGTTTAGAATGTCGAGAAATCGAACAGATTGATTTTGATATAAAGTATAGTTCTCAATGGGTTCCAAAACCATCAGTTGCAAATTTTGTAACCCAAACAGCAAGAGATCTAATTACAAGTTGTGCAAGTTCATATGCTGAACAAAATATTGAACCATATTCGGATGATAAATCTATTCATAGAATTCTTGAAGAAGTTGAAGCTCATAGTCTTTTACAGAGAGATTTGAATGCAATGGTGCCGAATGATAAGTCATTTAGATTTCTTAGCCCGTATACAGCATATGACATCGTGGAGTCAGCATTACAATATAATATAGATGAAAGATTTAATGCAAAAGTAACTAAACCTATGTTGGCTGAGATAAGATCAGAATCTATGTCACTTGAATACTTTAAGCGAAGAGATAAAGGGGAGTATACCAAATCAACCTTTACGGAATACAATAATCGTAAGAATATGTTACAAAAAATCTTTTCTGAAGAATGTTTGATTTATAAGTTAGGGTTGGTAGACAAGAGAAAGTTATTACAATCGCTAAATAAATTTAGTGCTGATGGAGAACAGTTAGAAAACATTATGAGGATTCAAATCATTGAATACTGGCTGAGAGGTTATTGTGAAAGTGGTGGTATATATGAAATATAAGTTATCGTCAAATCTTAATATTAGTAAGACAGATGATGGTGGTAGTATAGTTTTAAATTCTAATGATGGACAGTATTACCATCTTGATCAATTAACTACGAATTTTTTAGGTCTGTTAATTGAAGGTGTTTCATTTGAAGAATTTTGTAAAAATATTTCTATCCGTTACTCCGTTAAATTATCGCAAGTTATGGAAGATTATAAAGAGATATTAGAGAAACTTCAGAAATTACAGATTTTGGAGGTGGCTAAATGAGCTCGCCAGTTAGAATGGAAAAGAGAACGAAATTATCATTTAAAAATAAAATTACAGCATTTTTTTGTGCCAATGTATCGTTTTTTTTAATTAGATTACCTCCTAAGAAACTATCTAAAATTATTGAGAAATTAAGTAAAAGGACTCAAAGTGCTACTCCAGCGGAAGTAGAACAATGGCGCACATATATAAATTCAATTAATGTTAGATGTGCAGGGAATGGTTGTCTACAAAGATCCGTAGCAGTTATGCTGTGGGGAATAATAGCTAGGCGAACTCCTGATTGGATTTCGGGATTTCAGGTATCACCATTTATAGCCCATGCATGGGTTGAAATTGATGGGAAACCCATTGGTGAAGAAATCGATTTATCTAAATTTCAAAAAATTATATTTGTAAAAGGTGGAAAAGATAAATGATACAAATTGAGAAAATTAGCAAAGGTTTTAGCAGTAAGAGTGTTCTTTCAGAAGTTTCGTTTACAGCAAAAAAGGGAGAAATAACGGCATTAATTGGGCCAAATGGGTCTGGTAAATCAACTTTAATAAAAATATTGCTTGGCTTGATTTCGTCAGATGAAGGCAGAGCGACTTTTGATGGAAAAAATTATGAAGAATTGGGGGAATACCCCTTCAGATATGTAGGAGCATTTCTAGATAGTTTTCAACCCAATCCAACAAGGACGGCCTATAATCACTTGAGGTGGATTGCTTTAACTAGTGGTATAGATAAGCAGAGATGTTTAGAATGTTTAAAAATAGTTGGTCTTCAGGATGTTGGCAATAAAAAGATAAAAGACTACTCACTTGGAATGAAGCAAAGGCTGGGGCTGGCTACGGCTATTTTAGCGAATCCTAAAATACTTATTTTGGATGAACCAATTAATGGACTTGATCCAGATGGAATTAGATGGGTTAGAGAGTTTCTAAGAGAATTTGTAAGAGACGATAAAATAGTTTTAATCACAAGCCACTATATGAATGAGTTAGAACTTACGGTTGATAAAATTGTAGGATTATCTAATGGTAAGGTAGTCATTGATGGTAGCAGTAAAGATGTTCTTGAAGAATATGGCTCTTTTGAGGAAGCATATTTTAAGTCTGTTACAAGTTAGATGGGGGTAATGATTTATGAAAAATACTCGTAGTGAACTATACAAAATATTATCATTGCCACTTTTTTGGAGGGGTGTAGCAATTGTGATTGGAATCACTATATTCTTTACCTTTCAAAATATTCAAGTCATTAATGCGATAGCAAATGGTAATACAGAGATTCTTATGCTTGAAGATACGACTAGTCAATTAACGGAGTTTCAAACAGTAAGAGATGCTGTATTGTCTTCCCCTTATCAATCTAGTATTCTATTTTTTCCAATCTTATTTGCACTGATTCTATCTACGGAGTACAAATTTGGTCAGGAATCATTAACTAAATTATTAACACCAAAATGGCAGACGATTTTAACAGGTCAGATTTGTTCTGGAATTATTGTAGCCAGTACGTTGACAGTTGCTCTATCCCTAATAAATAGTGCAATGCTCTATGTGATGTTAGATGAAACATTGCAAAATTATCTTAGCCTAGGTCTTGTTTTAGAAGTGACGTTAAGAATCATTATCTTTGCCATAACATTGACATTGCTTTCAATGTTTTTAGTAAAAATAACAAGAAAGCCTATTCCCTCTGTCATTGTTATTGTAAGTATTCTTATTATAACTTTATCAGGCATATTGAAAGTCGTTTCTCCGACACTTGAAAATTTATTACCCCTAATAGGTGCAAAGTCATTTGTATTTGGAAGAGTAGAAAATAACAATCCTTCGGAAATGTATGGTTTATTATTATTATTATCTCAAGCATCAATAGTAACTATTTTGATGTATATTAAAGGTTGGTATAAAAATCAGAAGGACAAGAAATATGGATGAAATAGTATATGCTCTTATTTATAAAAAATATAGTTTGAATGCAGTGAAAATACAAATTTTAAGTCATTTATTGCTTATTCTATTTACATGTATTCTTAGTTTGATAACATTTGAAATCAATGGAAGTTATATTGTGTTATCAATTAATCAAATTTTGGCAATTACATCTTATTTATTTATGATTGGTGGACTGATAAATGGATCTATAGAAGTCGAGAATCCAGAATCTAAAATAGTCTATTTATTAACCGGAAACAAAAAAAGCAGTACACAAAAAATCATTATTGTTGAATTGATAGATTGTGTATTACAAGCAATTCTATCATTCTTAGTTATCGCAATCTTCTTCATTTTTAAAGGAAGTATTAAAGAAGTTAACGTAATACAGTTTTTTTCTTATCTATTTAGTAGCGTTTTGTGTTTCTTCATTGCATATTATTTAACTTTATTTTTTAAGAGTTCGATGACAGCGATAGCTACTTTGCTACTATTTCCAATATTAGTTATACCCTATATTGAGCGTGTATTTCCTGGAGTATTACCATTCATTTATTATGAAACTATTTCTGAAAGTTTTAAAATATCAGCAGTATCTGATAGTCATATCATATTGTTATTGTGGAATTTGATTTTACTCCTATTAATTTATTTGAAAGTCAAAAAGAGGTTGAAAAATGAATAGTCAAAAACATTCAGAAGTCACGTTCGGGGAATTTTTAACATTACTAAAACCTTATAAAATAGCTATAAGTATTGCTTTGATTATTGCACTGATTTCGTCAACATTATCAATTTTTCAACCAATACTTCTTTCAAAAATTATTGACAATATTAACGATAACATTTTAGGACAAACTGTAATATTTTTCTCCATAATAGTATTGTTATCTGCAATCCTTAACTCAATTAAGCAGTATATATTGGAGAGTATTAGTGAAAATTTAGTGAGTAGTTTACGAATTCAAATTGTAAATCGATCAATAAAATATAAGATTGAAGTATTTGATACTAAAAAGATTGGGGATTTGGCATCAATCTTGAGTGCGGATACAGCCCAGCTAAGGGGGATTTTGAGCCAAGGAATAGTAGAATTAATATCACAAACATTTACAATGATATTTGCATTAATTATGATGTTTTATCTTGATATTCAATTATTTGGTGTATCTTTGTTAGCCGTACTCTCTCTTTTAATTTGTGGCTTATTGCTTGGAAAAAAAACTAGACCGATTGCAAAGGATTTACAAGAAATAGTTGGAGAGTTATCCTCTGAGTTAGAACGAACTTTGCGGGGGATTAGAACTATTCGAGCATTTTTATCAGAAGTTGTTTTTATTGAAAGAATGAGTAGTGTTGTAACTAATGCGACAAAAATTGGTAAAAAAGTAGCTATTTTTAAATCGATTATAAGTGGCTTTTCCAATATAGCACTACAAATAATGCTAATAATAATTATTGGAATTGGTTCAATTAGAGTTGCTACAGGGATTATATCTATTGGAAATCTAAGTGCCTTTATAATGTATGTAATGCTAGTACTGACTCCAGCTGCAATGCTAGGAGGAGTATTGTCATCAATAAATGAAGGGTTAGGAGCTTATTCTAGGATTAAACTTGCATTGGAACTTCCGATAGAAGATGATGTAAATTCTTTAAATGTTCTTGATAAAAAATCGAATCTAGTTTTGCAAATTAAAAATTTAACCTTTAAATATAATGGCAATTCTGACAAAAATATTCTAAACAAGATTAATATTTCAGTTAATGGTCCGGGAGTGACAGCATTAGTTGGACCATCTGGTTCAGGAAAAACAACAATATTTGAACTTATTGAAAGATTTTATGATTCAGATAATGGGTCAATAGAATTGTATGGAAATAATATTTATGATTTGCCAATTAAAGTTCTTCGTTCAAAGATAACCTTTGTGGAACAAAATGCTTCAATCTTTTCTGGAACAGTACTAGAGAATCTACAAATAGCTAATAAGAATGTTTCAAGATTTGACTGCTTGTATGCACTTAATTTAGTTAATCTTTTTCAGGATATTCCTGAGGACGAAATACTAGATAGGGTAATAGGGGAGTCTGGACTCACTTTGAGTGGTGGTGAACAACAAAGGTTATCGTTAGCTAGGGCTTTAATTTCTCCGAATGACATAATATTATTGGATGAGAGTACATCGAATTTAGATAGTATAAACGAGTCAAAAATACAACAAGTAATTAAAGATTTATCTAGTAAGAAAACTGTTTTAATAATTGCTCATAGATTATCTACTATTCAAAACGCTGATTCAATTTATTTAATAAGAGAAGGAGAAGTGCATGACTTCGGTACTCATCAAGAACTATTATCAAGGAATAAACTCTATAAAGAATTGGTTGAAACTCAGTTTATTAATAAAGGAGCGTGAAAGTCAGCAAATTAATAGAATTAAGCTTTAGACGATTTTTTCAGTAAACCAATTAGGATTTAAGAAAAACTCAAAAATCAATGGGCCTTGATCAACGATAAAAATCAATAGGGTGAATCAATATTTTCGACATATTTTATATATGAAAAAGATAGCAGTACCTAAAATGATATATAAATCAACAATCGGCATTTAAGATAGTAAAAACTATTAAATAGAAAACGAACGGATTAAGAATGTACCTTATTAGAAAATTAATCTTGTTCGTTTTTATGTTTTACACTATTAATCATTAACAATAGTTAATAATATATTTATTTAATTTATAAGTGTGTTTTTAAATATTTTTATGCCAATTTGGCATAAAATACAAGTCTCGTTCAGATCTTAACTATAATTTCCTTAGAAGTGAACGAGTGTATAGGCGCGTCAGAGATTTGATTTACGCAAGAGTATATTGCACAGTACTTGTTCTGGAGTCAATTTCATACTCTAAGATTGAGGGTGCTCAACGAACGCTAGCTATCTATTGACTATTTAATAATGCTCTCTTCCCTCTATAAAGTATACATTAGGGCTGGCAGATTGTCCTTATTACCTGAAAAATAAAAAACAGTCCCTCCTGATTTGTTCATTGATAATTGAATAATCTTAGGTGGGACTTTATTTGTTGAGCAATAGAATGTAATGTGCTAGGAAAAGAGCGAGAATCATTTATTCAAAAATAGTATGGTAACCTATCTGCCATGACACAATTAATGATAATGATACTTCTGACCGTTCAGGCCGCCATCGTAAAAAGATAGCGGGTGAAACTCCCATGAGTGATAATACTAATCATTCCCACTGAGAGCAACTTAGAGTAACATGTTATCAGGAGGGAAAGTTCTGGAATAATCAGTAGTAAAATATAGTATGCAATTTTCAATGCTTAAATTTTTATACTCCCGAAATATGCTAACTAATAGTCACATAATCAAAAGGTTGGAATTTATAAGTGTGGACGAAAGTTTTCATACTATGTCCCCTTGGTTTTTCTTTCATCACTTCTGTGAACTCTGTCAGAAAGTCAGACTAAATCTTATTAAGTTACAAGTAATAGCTAGCTTCTATAGAATGATAATGAAAATTCTAGATTGGATTTGCATAATACTGTTATCAGTAGATCTTCTATCCATTGATTTGTTTCACCTGTGTTACAGAATCTCGATTAGTTTTACAAGTAAAAATAGAACGGTTTCTATCCTAACGACGAGCAGCCTAAGCAGTTTTTTCCTTTGTTTAAATAAACCTAAAATTTAGTATTGTTCAGCTTCAGAGAAGTGCTTGTATGATTGATTTGTGAACATTTTCCTATAATTTTGTAATATTTTTGAGACTATAATATATCAGATAAACATGTCTTTTGTGTTTCACTTTATTTTAAAATAATACTAATTTTTGAAAGTCAGTAATATTAAATATTTGATAAAATCTTTGCTCTCAGATGGTTAATAGATATGCTTATGAGAAGTGTTTAATAAATTAATTTTAGTTCAAAATGTCCAATTTGGACACTTTGAATGATTTCTTAGTTTTATATATTATACTTTTCTCAGGAGAAAGCTAGATGTACAGACGTTTGAGAGATTTGAGGGAAGATCACGATTTGACCCAAAAACAAATAGCTAAAATACTTTCGTTTACAAACTCAGCTTATGCTAAAATTGAACGGGGGGAACATATGTTAACTGCAGATGTATTGGTAACTCTCTCAAGCTTTTACGATGTTAGTACAGACTACCTATTGGGATTGACAGATTTTCCTGATAAAATTCGCTTTAGAAAATAATCTCCTCAATTTCATAGAGTGTGAAAATGAGGGGATTTTTTATTTGTTCTTTGAAAATTGAATAGTCCAAAATGGTACTTTCCTCATTTGTGGAGCAAATTTGAATGGCTCGCCATGATAAGAGCGATTTAAAACCATCAATAAAATAGAGCGATACTTTATATGCCATGATACAAATGATATACAATGATACTTCTGACCGTTCAGGCTGCCAACGTAAAAGAGCAGTAAGTGAAATTCTTATGATGACTTCATCAGTCATGCCATGGAGGAGATTGATAAAAGATAAAAGGGAAGTGATTTTTTGAAATCAAATTTAAAAAATTATATAGTCGAGCTAGAGATGCTAAATCTATTATTCTTAAAAAAACTTATTAGCGAAAAAGAATATGAAAAAATAAAGCAGAAACTGCGTAAAATATACACAAATTAGCTGACCTTTTTTATTGGTTGCGGTAAAATAAATGCAGAGAAATAGGAGGTTAAGCCATGTCAAATAACGTTGAAATTATAAAAGCAAATCCTTTAGTAACTAGAAGAAATGATAATAGTGGTTCTTTATCGAGGAGAGTAGCAGCATATTGTCGTGTTAGTTCCGATAGTGATGATCAAAAAAATAGCTATGATTCTCAAGTTCGTCATTATAGAGAGTATATATCACAGCACCCAGATTGGATTTTGGTTGACATTTATGCTGATGAAGGGATTTCAGGAACTCAAGTTGGAAAAAGACAAGATTTTCAAAGATTGATTTCAGATTGCCTTGATGGAAAAATAGACTATATCATTACCAAAGCCATTGCTCGCTTTGCTAGAAATACATTAGATACTCTCAAATATGTTCGTTTGCTCAAAGATAAACAAATTGGTGTATTTTTCGAAGAAGAAAATATTGATACTTTAACTATGGATGGTGAGTTACTATTGACGATATTAAGTTCAGTGGCTCAACAGGAAGTTGAAAATACATCTGCCCATGTTAAAAAGGGTTTAAAAATGAAGATGCAACGTGGAGAACTTATTGGTTTTCAAGGTTGTCTTGGTTATGACTATAATCAAGATACAAAGTCGATATCAATAAATGAAAAAGAAGCCAAGATAGTACGTTATATTTTTGAACGATACATTGATGGTATTGGGGGTAGGGCAATAGCTAGAGAACTTGATGAACTAGGTTATAAAACTCCGAGAGGTCTTGATCACTGGCAAGATACAACAGTTTTAGGAATTATTAAAAACGAGAAGTATAAAGGTGATATTCTAATGGGAAAAACTTTCACTGTTGATCCCATTAGTAAGAGACGTTTAATAAATTTCGGTGAAGAAGATAAATACTACATTAAAAATAATCATGATGCAATAATTAGTCCAGAAATTTTTACACAGGCGCAAGAAATTCGATTACGGAGATCAGGAAACAAAAAAACCATAGCAAATACAAAAGGTAAACGAGAAAGATATTCAAGAATGTACCCTTTTAGCAGTAGATTGGAATGTGGTTTTTGTGGTACTGTTCTGTCTAGAAGAAGTTGGCACTCTAGTTCAGAGTACAAAAAGATTATTTGGCACTGTACAACATCTATAAAGAGAGGTAAAAAGCATTGCACTCATAGTAAAGGCATAGAGGAAAAAGCAATAGAAAATGCTTTTTTACAGAGCTACCAACAGTTGTTTTATGAAAATAATAACCTAACTGAAGACTTTCTTGAAATTATAAAAGAAGAGCTTACTGATGATACCTTAAAAGTAGAGTTGAATAAGATAGTTAGTAAATTAAATTCGTTGTACAAAAAAGAAGAAAAATTAGTTTCAATGAATCTAGATGGAAAAATAAGTGATTCTGTATATGAAGATAAATTCAATCAAATACAAATTGAGAAAGAAAAACTTTTAGAAGAAAAAGTAAACTTAGAAGTAACTTTAAAATCAGAAGTTGATATAAAAAGTAGATTAGAGAATTTTAAAGAAATTTTAACTTCACAAAAGACTTTGACTGAGTTTGACAAGGACATTTTTGAAAGTATCGTTGAAAAAATCATAGTAGGCGGAATAAATTCTGATGGAGAAATTGATCCAGCAATGTTGACTATAATTTTTAAAACGGGAGATTCTTCGACTAAAGATGCAAAATCTTACAAATCTAAAAGGAAGAATGCTAAAATAGAAAATGATAAATTGTGTTTTAATACCGTAACCGATGACGAAAAAAAGTGTACAAATAAAGAAAACAACGCATGTTGAGGCGGTAAGTTTGCTAGTCAAGGAGTAAAACGACGAAGATTAGCATTTACTTCCGCCCATGCGATAGCTGTCCGTGATTGACAAGTGCTAGCACGCAGACAGAACGGAGATAGCGAACCGCTGAGTGTGTCGCTCTGCTCGTAAAAGCTTAGAAACCTTTGAACGAAAGGGATAATGAAAGCCTTGATTGCAAGGCTTTTTGCTTTATGGTGGGTAAGTATCAGAGTGAGAAAATTTTTGGAATGAGTAGAAGTGATAGCTAGAAATTATCAGTTTCTATTTCCATTTACCCTGTGGGTACGTGTTTGTTTCCATTGACAAGGAGTTTGTGGGAATAGAAATGTACCCACCTTGTTTGAATCAAGTGAAGTGTAGTTGAAGGAAATCTGTTGAAAGCAATACTTCATTTTACCGAATAAGTAATAATTTAGGCAACTTCAAATCGATTAAAAAAAACTATTTTAAAGGTTAAGAGTAGACAAAAATTGTCCACTCTTTTTTGCAAACTCAATTTATCAATAAATGAAATGAGGGAATGTAAAATGAAATATTTTGAGGTTGAGTTAGAAAATCCTGATGAATTTTTAAAACTACAAACAGAAGATTTTGTGAAAGCTAATCGCTTGCTACTAAGGAAGATAATCCAGAGCGTTACAGTCTATGAAGAAAACTTCGTCATATCCTTTAAATCTGGCATCGAATTGGAAGTATGAGTCTCATTCCATAACTTTTATATTGAACATATCATCTTGTTGTGTTATACTATAAATTGATATAAACAAAGATGTAGGAGGAACCGAAACTATGACAGCCTCAATGCGTTTAAGATAAGCTGGCAATAAAAAAAGCAGAATCTATACCCGATGATAGGCTTTTTTGTTGTGCTTATTTATACGATATTGAGCATTCATTAGTTACGGTGAGGATATTGGTTATTTAACTATACCTTTATTTAACTATGTCTTTAATATGAATGTTTCCAAATTGTATGTATGCAGACCAAAAGCCACATTGTGGGGTTTGGCCTGCATTTTTTATTGCCTAGAATGCTATTCAAAATAGAAATTCAAGCAAAATAATATGCAGGAGATAATATAAATGGAAAAATACAACAATTGGAAACGAAAATTTTATGCAATATGGGCAGGGCAAGCAGTATCATTAATCACTAGTGCCATCCTGCAAATGGCGATTATTTTTTACCTTACAGAAAAAACAGGATCTGCGATGGTCTTGTCTATGGCTTCATTAGTAGGTTTTTTACCCTATGCGATTTTGGGACCTGCCATTGGTGTGCTAGTGGATCGTCATGATAGGAAGAAGATAATGATTGGTGCCGATTTAATTATCGTAGCAGCTGGTGCAGTGCTTGCTATTGTTGCATTCTGTATGGAGCTACCTGTCTGGATGATTATGATAGTATTGTTTATCCGTAGCATTGGAACAGCTTTTCATACCCCAGCACTCAATGCGGTTACACCACTTTTAGTACCAGAAGAACAGCTAACGAAATGCGCAGGCTATAGTCAGTCTTTGCAGTCTATAAGCTATATTGTTAGTCCGGCAGTTGCAGCACTCTTATACTCCGTTTGGGATTTAAATGCTATTATTGCCATCGACGTATTGGGTGCTGTGATTGCATCTATTACGGTAGCAATTGTACGTATACCTAAGCTGGGTAATCAAGTGCAAAGTTTAGAACCAAATTTCATAAGGGAGATGAAAGAAGGAGTTGTGGTTCTGAGACAAAACAAAGGATTGTTTGCCTTATTACTCTTAGGAACACTATATACTTTTGTTTATATGCCAATCAATGCACTATTTCCTTTAATAAGCATGGAACACTTTAATGGAACGCCTGTGCATATTTCTATTACGGAAATTTCCTTTGCATTTGGGATGCTAGCAGGAGGCTTATTATTAGGAAGATTAGGGGGCTTCGAAAAGCATGTATTACTAATAACAAGTTCATTTTTTATAATGGGGACCAGTTTAGCCGTTTCGGGAATACTTCCTCCAAATGGATTTGTAATATTCGTAGTTTGCTGTGCAATAATGGGGCTTTCGGTGCCATTTTATAGCGGTGTGCAAACAGCTCTTTTTCAGGAGAAAATTAAGCCTGAATATTTAGGACGTGTATTTTCTTTGATCGGAAGTATCATGTCACTTGCTATGCCAATTGGGTTAATTCTTTCTGGATTCTTTGCTGATAAAATCGGTGTAAATCATTGGTTTTTACTATCAGGTATTTTAATTATTGGCATTGCTATAGTTTGCCAAATGATAACTGAGGTTAGAAAATTAGATTTAAAATAAACAATATTGGAGGAATATTTATGTATCTTATTTTCATGTAACTCTTCCTGCTAAAATCGCAGGGTTTTCCCTGCATACAAGCAAATGAAAGCATGCGATTATAGACAGGAGGAAATGTTATGGAATTAATATTAAAAGCAAAAGACATTCGTGTGGAATTCAAAGGACGCGATGTTTTAGATATAAATGAATTAGAAGTATATGATTATGACCGTATTGGTTTAGTAGGAGCAAATGGTGCTGGAAAAAGCACTTTACTCAGGGTACTTTTAGGAGAATTAACTCCCCCAGGATGTAAAATGAATCGTCTGGGTGAACTTGCCTATATTCCCCAGTTGGACGAAGTAACTCTGCAGGAGGAAAAAGATTTTGCACTTGTAGGCAAGCTAGGTGTTGAGCAATTAAATATACAGACTATGAGCGGTGGTGAAGAAACAAGGCTTAAAATAGCACAGGCCTTATCGGCACAGGTTCATGGTATTTTAGCGGATGAACCTACGAGCCATTTAGACCGTGAAGGAATTGATTTTCTAATAGGACAGCTAAAATATTTTACAGGTGCACTGTTAGTTATTAGCCATGACCGCTATTTTCTTGATGAAATAGTAGATAAAATATGGGAACTGAAAGATGGCAAAATCACTGAGTATTGGGGAAACTATTCTGATTATCTTCGTCAGAAAGAGGAAGAACGTAAGAGCCAAGCTGCAGAATACGAACAATTTATTGCGGAACGTGCCCGATTGGAAAGGGCTGCGGAGGAAAAGCGAAAACAGGCTCGTAAAATAGAACAGAAGGCAAAAGGTTCTTCAAAGAAAAAAAGTACTGAAGACGGAGGGCGTTTAGCTCATCAAAAATCAATAGGAAGTAAGGAAAAAAAGATGTATAATGCTGCTAAAACCCTAGAGCACAGGATTGCGGCCTTAGGAAAAGTAGAAGCTCCGGAAGGCATTCGCAGAATTCGTTTCAGGCAAAGTAAAGCATTGGAGCTCCATAATCCATACCCTATAGTCGGTGCAGAAATTAATAAAGTATTTGGGGATAAGGCTCTGTTTGAAAATGCATCTTTTCAAATTCCGTTAGGAGCAAAAGTGGCGTTAACTGGTGGTAATGGAATCGGAAAAACAACTTTAATCCAAATGATCTTAAACCATGAAGAAGGAATTTCTATTTCGCCTAAGGCAAAAATAGGTTACTTTGCACAGAATGGTTACAAGTACAACAGTAATCAGAATGTTATGGAGTTTATGCAGAAGGATTGTGACTACAATATATCAGAAATTCGTTCAGTGCTAGCATCTATGGGGTTCAAACAGAACGATATTGGAAAAAGTTTATCTGTTTTAAGCGGTGGAGAAATTATAAAATTGTTGCTTGCTAAAATGCTCATGGGTAGATATAACATCCTAATAATGGATGAACCCAGTAACTTCCTTGACATACCAAGTTTAGAGGCTTTGGAAATACTAATGAAGGAGTACACCGGAACTATCGTGTTTATCACCCACGATAAACGATTACTCGAAAATGTAGCAGATGTAGTTTATGAAATTAGAGATAAGAAAATAAATCTGAAACATTAAATTTAAGGTAGTCGCTGGTCAGTATAGTCTGTTCTGGTTGGCGACTCCATTGTTAAAGAGTATAAAGACTTTAGATTTTATGAATATTAAAAATAGGAACAGTCAATTGAACTGCTCCTATTTTTCTGCTAAATATATTGTAGTTTTCTTATATGTATAATGATAGATTAGCGGATTCTCATCTACGGTACTTACTTCAAATATGAAGAAGTGATCGCGGTTATCTCTGGACTTTTCCTTATTGAGGACAAAGTAATTCTTACGTGAAGTCGCCATTGTTTTTAGGATATCATCAGTTAGGAAGGTCAATGGAATATTCATGTTAGAGTAGCGGTAGAAGTCACGTTCAAAATCTTGGTAGCTCTCGCTATAATAGTCCATTTGTAGGTGATTACGCTGAAACTCAAGCTGATTCATAGAGCACCTCCTCGACAAGTTCAATACTAATAATGTCTTTTAATTTCAAATTGATGTGACCTGTTGTAGTTTTTATCAAAATGAAATCTTTGGTCAGACTTGGTATTGTTCCAGTGTAGGAAACACGCTTGTTTTTTTCAATCACTTGAATGCGTGTGCGTAGCTGCCCGGCGTATACTTGACTGAGGAGTAATAATTTCTTCTCTAGTGATAAGTCAGACATGTACGTTACTTTGTTTGTATCATCAGAGAGTGCTGATGCATGTTCAGATAGGAAAAAGCCCATCCATTTTTGCATCTTTGTATCCTGGTACTCTCTTGCTGATTGAAATGGTAAATATGAACGGTCAATCATATCAAATCCTTTCTATGCAGAGGCAAGGGTATTTTTATCAAATTGAATCGTAAAACCTTGAATTCCCCCACCTGTGTAACATTCTTTAAAGCGATTGATTACCTCAGTATAGATTATCACAGATGAGCTTGTTGGCTTAATGCTAAATGTAAATTCCAATGGTAATCGGTTTTCAGATTTAGCATGTACTAGTCGTATCGATATTTCAGTTGTTTTGAGTTTTCTCTGACGAAGTTTTGAAGTTGCTGTTTCAACGATTCCATGTAAAAATCTTTCAAGCATTTCAATATCATTACATCCTTTGCTACGGATTTCTGAAAATTGTACTGTATTTTTTTCTTGTTTCATTTTAATCCCTCCAATCCACCCGCGGAATGACCACCGATAAGTTTACTGCGTTCAATATTTCTGGAACCTTCAGTTAGGACGGTTCCTTTTTGTATGGCTAAAAAACCAAACTGTTCTCTGACAACATCAATAGCTGTCTGAAGTCTATTATCTTTTTCAATTTGTTCTACATCATCAAAGAGTGATAGTAGAGTATAGCTTTCATCTACGAAGCCACTATAAGATACACCAATTTGTCTCACTGCACCAGAGGTGTATTTTTTCGGAATAATACAAGTACATGACTCACCATTGTTTTGGGGAGATTTGCGGGTTCAATTTTATTCTGAGCATTTATAGATTTTTTCATCTCAGTCCTAGAATAGCCAATATGAATAGAAACGACAGTAGTCAATACTAGGGCTACTGTTCCGTTCCACAGTATCATTTAAAAATCATTTTCACACCCTTTCGTCTATTAGTATAGAAGAAAGCTCTCAGCACATGTCGAGTGTGTAAGCTTGTTAGTGAAACGTAGCTAATCCTCAAAAGGTTCACCCAAACCTTTTGAGTCCCACAAACGCATCACGTTGAGGCGGTATCACTGCTTGTACGAGCTGAAGCATCAGCGAAGTAGAAGCAGATGCTCCGCCCATGGGATAGGACTCGGAGAATGAGGAGGGAATATGATGAGATGATACAGAAAGCCTGAACTGATCAGGTGACGTGCTTATTTACATTAGCCTAATGATGAAAATAGAAAGATTATCGATGGTTATATTGGAATTGTACCAAAATGATTATTCTAAAGATATAGTCGCGTTTGATTCAATAAAAGAGGGGAAAACTTTTGTAGCTCAAATCCCTGGATATACTTTAGAAACAGAAGATGGATTTGAAGTAGAGTTTTTTAATCCTACAAATCTACCAGACTATCTGGAAATTATCTATAACGGAAACATTGTACCTTTGTCTAAATTTATGTTTGATCCTGAGGAAAATGTTGACATTATTTGGAAAGAAATCTCGAATCTATCCGAACCAAACGAAAAAGTAATTGAAGGCTATTCCAAAATCGATGCCTATGTTGTTAACAACGATGAAGTTAAAACCTAAGTGGAAGCAAGAGAAGCGAACTATCGGCAGGCAAAAGACTTTCTAGAATGCAGTGGATATGAAGTAGACAGAAGCTTTTTCAGAAGTGAAGACGGTGAAGCGATTCTCTACAGAAAAAAAGGTGCAGAAGATTGGCATTTCTTGTGTTACTTAGACCCAATATTTTTAGAGATTGAAGATGTAGAGGGATATGTTAAAGAAGAGGTTGGAGAAATTCAATAGTCAACCAAAGTTCCTTATCAGCATGTAGATTTGCTAGTAAAATCGTCAAATCCTTGTAACAAAGGGGGTTAAGAGAACCCTTGAGTGTAAGCCGTTTTCTTGTTTAGAGGGGACGTATTAGAGTATCCGCTCATAATTTATACTAGACCTGATAACTTATTTGAGATAGATTTTATTTCTATAAATACTGTGGAAATTTTTTAATACCAAAGATTTAAAGTTACTGTGTTAAAAAACCTCCCCACTTTTAAACTAATGTATTATAAAAATCAGTTGACATAAGTGTTACACCTGTGATAGAATTGACTTGAGGTGAAGAAAATGGCAACAGATAAAAATAGAATAATGATTAGCTTGGATGATAAAAATTTAGAGAAACTTGAAAATTTAGTAGAAGATGCTAGAGATAGAAGAGGAATGCGACTAACAAAGTCCCAAGTTATTGAATTACTCCTAAATACCGTTGATTATTTCGATGATATTATGGGAGCTATTTACTCAAAAAAATAACAGCGAAAATGCTATTATTTTTTTTACAAATAGGTGCAACACTAGTGATATAGGAGTGATAAAATGGTTGTTTATATTAGACAAAGTAAATTACCAAATGAGGTTTCAATTAATAAATACAATGCTCAAGTAGGTGCCTACTTACAAGGAGAAGAAGTTGTTTTATATCAATCTTTTTCTGAAATAAAACAGTTAACAAGCGATGATGCAGTTATAGATTATATAACGGAGACCAGAGCATTACTAAAAATGATGGGGTTAAACGTTCCGGTTTACGACTATCCTATTGAGCTTAAAGAGTTTTATGGTCGAAAGATTTATGCAGGTGTTTTAGGAGAGATTGTAAATATACCTGATAATTGGGGAAAATTTATTAAACCTAAAGCTGGATCAAAAGTCTTTACAGGAAGAGTTGTTAATGGAACCCGTGATTTGATAGGTATTGGTCTACCTTTCGACTATCCTATATGGATTAGTGAGGTTGTAGAATTCATAGCAGAATGGCGTTGTTTTGTGTTAGATGGTAGCGTATTAGATGTTCGCCCCTATACAGGTGATTATCATGCACAATTTGATCCTAGTGTAATTGATGAAGCCATATCATGTTGGAAAGATGCTCCAATAGCTTATGGACTAGATATCGGTGTCACTCGTGATGGCAGAACACTTGTAGTTGAAGTGAATGATGGTTATGCATTGGGAAATTATGGACTATCTCCTTTAAACTCAATCAATTTTCATAAAGCTAGATGGAAAGAAATGGTAAAACCTTATTTTGAAAAAAATGATGTCTTTACTATGCCTGAAAATGAAAATATAAGTTTCTAAAAGGAACAGAAATAAATCTGTGTAACTGCAACGAGTAAGTTGCAGTTTTTTGTTTGGAATAATGATATAATAGGTTAAGAAAATAATGAAAACGCTATATATTTGAAAATTGTTTAGAAAGTAGAAAGTATGAAAACAATCGACATGATTATTAAATCATCAACTTGAATTATAAAAAAAGGAGTACTAACATGCCGAAATATACCGACGAAGATATTAGAAAATTAAATAAAATCACATTAAAAATTGCTGGTGATTATTTAGGTATAAGTTCACAGGCAGTTGCTATAGGTCTTAGAAATAATTTTCTCCCAATTGGTTTTGCTATTCATAACGAAGAAAGAGACAGACGTTTCACTGAGAGTTGGTCATATCATATTATTGCTGAAAGAATGATTTCATACAATCACGGTAAGCTATCTGAGATCCGTGTTGAAAATATTGAAACTAGTTTAGATAAAATTATAGAGGAATTTAACGGTTTAAAACAAGATTTACTTTTTATATTAAGCGAAAATGCAGAAGTGAAGAATTAGAGGTTTTTGAATTTGCGTTTTCGCTTGGTAAATATAAAAACGGTGATGTAAAATATAAGGGTAAAGGTGTTTCAAATGAAGATGATAAAGACCTTTTCTAGAGAAGAACTCTATGAAGAAATCTGGGAAATAAGTGCAAAACAAGTTTCATTGAAATATGATTTAAGCTATTCAGACTTACTCAAGAAATGCAAAGAATTTGAAATCCCAATTCCAAATGGTAGTTATTGGTATCGTAAGAATACTGGACAAGATTTAAGTGAACTTATTGTGCCATTACCACAAAATGTCGTAAATGAAGTTAATATTGATAGAAGAAGTCTAAAGAATAATAGAATAAAACCTGCTAAACATAAAGAGGTGAGTTCGGAAGATAAAAATAAAGATATTTTTAAACTTGATACAACTAGTATAAGAAGTTCATTATCATTTTTAGAGGACGATAAAATAGAGCGTATTATTGAAACAGTTTCAAATCTAAACCAGTCTCCAAATAAGAGGTTACATAAATCTGTAGCTGATCTAAGAGATAAAATTGTAGAGTGGAATAAGAGGGAAAAAGCTGCTTCTTATCCTTACTTTGATCCTAGACACAGATATAATGATTTAAAAGAACCTAAATTTGTAAAAAATATTTCACTAAATTCACTTCCTCGTTTATATCGCTTTTTAGATATACTGTTTACTGTAATTGAAAGAATCGGTGATAATGTAACTTCAAAATTGGATATTCAAATTGATAAGGATATTGTTCGTTTTGATGTTATAGAATCAACAGACAAAGTAAGTCATGAATTAACGAAAGAAGAAGCTAAAGAATTAGCGAAGTACAATGATAGCGTAAAGTTTAATGGATATGCTTATAAACCAAGAATAAGGAAGTATGACTATATACCAAATGGAAAATTTCGATTTAAGATAATAGATGGTAAATACATTAAAGATACTAATGAATTCTCGATTGAACAATCACTCCCAGAAATAATTGTTTTAATTTACCAAGAGTATTATAAAGTTAAGAACTTACGACTTGAACGAGAAGAGAGAGAAAGACTATACAAAGAGGAACAGGAGCGAAAAAGAAAATTACAAAATAGAATCGAAGAAGAGAAGAAGCAGACAATGTCTCTTCTTAATATGCTAGAAGATTTTCAAACAGCAAATGATTTAAGATTGATGGCTGATAAATTGGAGATGGCAGGGAAGCTTAGTAAAGACGAAATTGATTGGATTAGATCCAAAGCAGACTGGATCGACCCAATAGTTTCTTCAACAGACGAATTACTAGGAATTAGAAATCATGAAATTTCTAGAGAACAAAAAGAACAATATCTAAGTGAGAAAAGGTACTACTGGTGACTTTGTGTTTTTAGTTTTACAGAGTGTAGTGTTATTGGAGTAAATGATTAACTATTGTAGTAATAAATCATTTTACACATTTATTTGAAATAGGCATTTGGTACAAGACAGTATATACTTTCGTTCTATAATATATAAGTTAACTAGCACCACATGTTCGGGTGCTATCACTGCTTGTTCAAGCTGATTAAACAAGGATGTAGCTAGTGAAAGTCCTACAGTAAGGAGTTTAAACATGAAATTCCATGAATTTGGTAAGAAGAATTTGCCTCCTATTTTACTAATACATGGTGGTGGCAGTTCTTGGTGGAATTATCTTCGTCAAGCACGTATCTTGTCAGAAAAATACCGTGTTATTTTACCTACTTTGAATGGTCATGGTGAAGAATATCAACTTGATTATGTTTCTACTGAAGATTCGGCTTTGGAGATTCTAGACTATATCAAAGCAAACTGTGGTGGGAAATTGTTTGCAATCGGTGGTGTTTCACTTGGTGGTCAAATTGCCATGGAGCTTTTGTCTTTAGATAGTGAAATTGCTGAGAAGGCCATTATAGACGGAAGTCTCTGTATTCCTCAACCAAGGTTAGCTAAAATCAGCAGCTTTCTAGTGTCTCTATTCGGTAAACTGATGTTCAATAAATTCTCTTGCAAACTTCAGTTAAGCATGATGAACAAACTCTATCCTAAACTGGCTTATCCAGAGGAAATAAAAGCTTATTATTTGGAGGATCTGCCAAGGACACCTGTTAAAACATTGGTGACCATTTACAAAACCTATATGGGGTATTACAAGCTGAAAGATATGATTTCTGCTAGCAAAGCTCAAGTTCTGTATATCTATGGTGAAAAAGAATTGAACTGTGTGAAAAAATCAGCGAAATTATTTCATCAGCTACATTCAAATACAATTTGGTATGAAGCAAAGGGTTATAACCACGGTTATTTATCAGCTTACCTGCCTTATGAGTGGATTGATTTGGTGGTGCCATTTTTAAAGAGTGATTCATTAGAAATGTGTAACGAATCTGAAATGCCATAAGGAGGAAACGGATGCTAGGAGCAATTATTGTAGATATTGTAGGTTCAGTTTACGAATGGAACAATATCAAAACGAAGGACTTTCCTTTATTTAGTGAAGATTGTTTTTTCACTGATGATACGGTAAGTCCGAAGCTGATTGTGTGAGTTTGTTAGTGAAACGAAGTTAAACGTCAAAACAATGAAACTAAAACTCCATTATTTCGATATGACAATCTAAATTTGTTTTAAGGTGGTGTTTTTTTGATAAAAAGCAGACCTGAGTTTGATAAAATTGCATCCTTTGATGAGTTTAATAAATACTATTGGTATCGTAGTGAACTTTCACAGATATGCAAGTCATTAGGGCTTGAATATAGAGGTACAAAACAGGAACTCAATGATATTATTGAGCAGTACTTTAAGGGGAATTTGATTAAAAAATCATCAATAAAAAATAAAAAGAAACGAGTAGAAGTCGTTACCTTGGACACACCCTTGCTTGAATGTGGATTCTCCTTTAATGCACACTTTAGAGAATATTTCTCAACTTTAACAGATGTTTCGCCCTTTAAATTTACTGCTGATATGGCGACAGCTTGGAGAAAAGTAAAAAGAGAAAATGATTTGAGTTTTACAATCCAAGATATGCTAAAAGTTTATTATGGAGATTCAAATTATGCCAAGTATGACCATTCGGTTTGTCAATGGAACCAATTTTTAAAGGACTTCTGTGCAGACGAAAATAATCGTAACTGCTCGAATAAACTAAAAGTAGCTTCCATTCTTTGGAAAGAAGTTAGAAATTCAAGTAATGAAAAAATTTATTCAAAGAAACTTTTGACTGAATATGCTGATAGAATAGACGAGTATGAAAAGTAGAAATGTCAGTCTCAACCAATAGTTTGTAAGGAGGAATACCATGCTAGGAGCAATTGTTGGAGACATTGTAGGTTCAGTTTACGAATGGAACAACATCAAAACGAAGGATTTTCCTTTATTTCGTGAGGATTGTTTTTTCACGGATGATACGGTTATGACCTGTGCTGTCGCTGAAGCAATCATGAATGGTGGGCAAAAGGATGACTTTATTGACGCTATGAAGAAATATGGCAGAATGTATCCGGATGCTGATTATGGTGCTCGGTTTAATGCATGGCTAAATAGCGATAACCGTGAGCCTTATAGTAGCTTTGGGAATGGATCAGCTATGCGTGTTTCTCCATGTGCTTGGGACATGGACTGTGGTTTTTATGCGAGAACTGGTATGTGGCCATCATCTAGAGGACTTGCGAGTCTTTCTGCAGAGGTAACTCATAATCATCCAGAAGGTATTAAAGGTGCAATGGCTACAGCTGATGCTATCTTTCTGTGTCGTTTTTACTTTGGTGGTCATTGTAGAGAATACGAGCAACCAATCAACGACAATCCTACGGAGTGTAAAAGACGGATTAAGGATTATATAGAGAAGGAATACAGCTACAATCTATCTCAAACTTTAGATGAAATCCGTCCTAACTATCGTTTCAACGAAACATGTCAGGAAACTGTCCCTCAAGCCATTATTGCCTTTCTTGAAAGTACAGACTTCGAAGATGCGATAAGAAATGCCATCTCACTTGGTGGCGACAGTGATACACTCGCAGCAATCACTGGCAGCATAGCAGAGGCAGCTTATGGTATTCCTGACTGGATAAAGGATAAGGCCTATTCTTACTTGGATGAACCCTTAAAGGATGTAGTTAGACGATGGGACAATAGAATAAAAGCAAATTAATCTCCAGTACGTCATATTTCTCTTTTCTGTATTTTCATTGTATAATAGGATTACATTTACTTGCATACGACGAAATGTAAACATTTCTATTTAAAAATTAAGGAGTATTATCAATGAAAAAAGCAATGTTAATTATCAACCCTACTTCTGGTGGCGAGAAGGCTTTGGATTACAAAGAAAAGCTGGAGAATAAAGCAAAAGAATACTTTGAGCAAGTGGAGACCAAGATTACCGAAAAAGCGCTGGATGCAACACATTTTGCTGAGGAAGCTTCTCGTGAGCAGTACGATGCAGTGGTTGTGTTTGGTGGAGATGGGACTGTCAATGAAGTTATTTCGGGTATTGCTGAGAGAGACTACATTCCTAAGTTGGGTATTATCCCTGGGGGTACGGGTAACCTCATTACGAAACTGTTGGAAATCAATCAAGACATCGATGGCGCAATTGATGAACTCGATTTTAACTTAACCAATAAGATTGATATCGGAAAAGCGAATGACAATTATTTTGGTTATATCTTTAGTATCGGTTCTCTGCCAGAAGCGATTCACAATGTTGAAATTGAAGATAAGACAAAATTTGGTATTCTTGCCTATGCTGTAAATACCATGAAGTCCGTTATGACGGATCAGGTCTTTAACATTAAGGTTGAGACAGAGAATGAAAATTATGTTGGTGAAGCTAGCCATGTTTTGGTTCTCTTGACAAATTACTTCGCTGACAAAAAAATCTTTGAAGAAAACAAAGATGGCTATGCCAACATTTTGATTCTGAAAGATGCTTCAATATTCTCTAAATTATCCGTTATTCCTGATTTACTAAAAGGAGATGTTGTCGGCAATGATAATATTGAGTACATCAGAGCGCGTAATATTAAGATCTCTTCAGATAGTGAATTGGAGTCAGATGTTGACGGCGATAAATCGGATAACCTACCTGTAGAAATCAAAGTTCTAGCTCAACGAGTAGAAGTATTTTCAAAACCGAAAGAGTAGAAGATAAAAAATAGTTTATTTTTTACAATGAAATCAAGTTCTGTATCAACGATTGGAGGAGGAATGAATTCTCTATTTGATGAATTTCGAACAATTTGTTCTCATTTAAACCAAATCGGAATCACTCCGACGCTCATGGGGTCCTTGGGTTTTGAATACCGTTCAAATGAAGAATGGAGGCCGTCTGACATTGACATTCATGTGCCTGGTGATCCTAGAGGTTGGGAAGCACCTGATCATCTCAGAATTTATGAGTGGGACAAGATAATGAAAGTGATGAAACACTTAGGATACGCCTTAATAGATATTCATGAGCATGAATTCCAAAAAGATGGTCTGAGTGTTGAGTTTGGAAGTATCGATTCTTTACCTGATTTTGCAGGAGTTTCGGAATCGGATATAGAGCTGATTCATCTCGAAAACATCACTTTTCACGTTCCAAGTTTGGAACAGTTTTTAAGTATTTACAAGGCTTCTTCCCAAGATTCCTATCGAAATGATCACAATAACAATAAGGATTTTAAAAAAATAGAGTGGCTGGAAAGACATTTGTAAATCATCATTTGAAAAGTAGCAAGTTGTAAGACTGGCTGCTTTTTTTATTTATAGAACCAAATCACTAGAATCTACGGACAAGCCTTGAAAATAAAATACGAAAGTAGTATACTAGAATCATAATTATGAAAACGTTTGCGTAAAATTTGAATTAAAACTAAGGAGACAAATTGATGGAATTAAGCGCTATTTACCATAGGACTGAGTCGGAGTATGCCTATCTTTATAAGGATAAGAAACTTCATATTCGGATTCGAACTAAGAAAGGGGATATTGAAAGCATCAACTTGCATTATGGTGACCCTTTTATCTTTATGGAGGAGTTTTATCAGGATACAAAGGAAATGTCCAAGCTGACTTCTGACGCCATCTTTGATTATTGGCAGGTTGAAGTCTCAGTTGATTTTGCACGTATCCAGTATCTCTTTGAACTCAAGGATACAGAAGGCCAAAGTATTTTGTATGGCGATAAAGGGTGTGTGGAAAATTCTCTAGAAAATCTTCATGCTATTGGAAATGGATTTAAGTTGCCTTATCTTCATGAAATTGATGCCTGCAAGATTCCTGATTGGGTTTCAGATACGGTATGGTATCAGATATTTCCTGAGAGATTTGCTAATGGAAATGCGCGATTAAACCCAGAAGGGACTTTAGACTGGGATTCATCTGTCACACCTAATAGTGATGATTTCTTCGGTGGTGATTTACAGGGGATTATTGACCATCTGGATTACTTGCAAGACTTGGGCATTACTGGACTTTATCTTTGTCCGATCTTTGAATCTACGAGCAATCATAAGTACAATACGACAGACTACTTTGAAATTGACCGTCATTTTGGAGACAAGGAGACCTTTCGGGAGCTGGTCAAGCAAGCTCATCAGCGAGGTATGAAAATCATGCTGGATGCTGTATTTAATCATATTGGTTCGCAATCGCCTCAATGGCAAGATGTTGTCAAAAATGGGGTGGGGTCTGCTTACAAAGATTGGTTTCATATTCAACAATTCCCAGTGACGACTGAAAAGCTAGCTAATAAGAGAGACTTACCCTATCATGCTTTTGGTTTCGAGGACTATATGCCTAAGCTAAATACGGCCAATCCAGAGGTCAAGGATTATCTTTTAAAGGTTGCGACTTATTGGATTGAAGAGTTTGATATTGATGCTTGGCGTTTGGATGTGGCTAATGAGATTGATCATCAGTTTTGGAAGGATTTTCGAAAAGCAGTTTTAGCTAAAAAGCCCGATCTTTATATCCTTGGAGAAGTCTGGCATACGGCTCAGCCTTGGCTAAATGGCGATGAGTTCCATGCCGTCATGAATTATCCTTTATCTGATAGTATCAAGGACTATTTCTTACGAGATGTTAAGAAGACTGACCAATTCATCTATGAAATTAGTGGTCAGTCTATGTATTACAAGCAACAGATTTCAGAGGTTATGTTTAATCTCTTGGATTCGCATGATACAGAGCGAATCTTGTGGACGGCAAATGAAGACGTTCAACTAGTTAAATCAGCCCTAGCCTTTCTCTTTTTACAAAAAGGAACACCCTGCATTTATTACGGAACCGAGTTATCCTTGACTGGCGGTCCAGACCCAGATTGTCGTCGTTGTATGCCTTGGGAACGTGTATCAAGTGACAATGATATGCTGAATTTCATGAAGAAGCTAATCAAGATTCGCAAACATGCGTCAGCAACCATTCAGCACGGCAAGTATAGACTCCAAGAAATCAAAGCTGATGTACTAACCTTGCAATGGAATTACGATAACCAAGTCATCAAAGCCATTTTTAACCAGTCCAAAGAAGATTATCTTTTAGAAAAGGAAGCAGTAGCACTAGCAAGCGATTGCCAAGAATTAGAGAATCAGCTTGTCATCTCTCAAAAAGGATTTGTGATTTTATAAAGAGTAGTTGATGAAGATTATGCTCTTTTTCTCAACTTATGTAGTATAATAAGGCTAGTGACTACACCTGTCAAAGGAGAAAGAGATGAAGGTATCAAGAAAGTTAGCCACATTAGGAATATGTTCCTTCTTGTTTTTAGGCTTGGCTGCTTGTCAACAACAAAATACTACTTTTGAAGGGACGAATCAAAGGCAAACCAGTTCAGCGAAAGTTCCATGGAAAGCTTCATACACCAACCTAAACAATCAGGTAAGTACAGAAGAGGTCAAATCTCTCTTATCAGCTCACTTGGATCCAAATAGTGTTGATGCCTTTTTTAATCTTGTAAATGATTATAATACTATTGTCGGCTCGACAGGCCTATCAGGAGATTTCACTTCCTTTACTCACACCGAATACGATGTTGAGAAAATTAGCAACCTTTGGAATCAAAAGAAGGGCGATTTCGTTGGTACAAACTGTCGTATCAATAGTTATTGTCTTTTGAAAAATTCAGTCACCATTCCAAAACTTGAAAAAAATGACCAATTGCTTTTCCTAGATAACGATGCGATTGATAAGGGAAAGGTCTTTGATTCCCAAGATAAGGAAGAATTTGATATTCTATTTTCGAGAGTTCCAACTGAAGCAACTACAGATGTCAAGGTCCACGCTGAAAAGATGGAAACATTCTTCTCCCAGTTTCAATTTAACGATAAAGCTCGAATGCTATCTGTAGTCTTACACGACAATCTGGATGGTGAGTATCTGTTTGTAGGCCACGTTGGGGTCTTAGTGCCTGCTGATGATGGCTTCTTATTTGTAGAGAAATTGACTTTCGAAGAGCCCTACCAAGCGATTAAATTTGCCAGTAAGGAAGATTGCTACAAGTATTTAGGAACCAAGTATGCAGATTACACAGGTGACGGACTGGCTAAACCTTTCATCATGGATAATGATAAGTGGGTTAAGCTTTAATAGTGGTAAGATATGACAGTAATCCTAGGACATTTATATTTTTGATGAGTTGGTGGGTTATTTCAATCGTTAATAGCCAGAAACCACTCTTTAAAGTATTGCTCGTATTTCCAAACAGTCCATTTGTAGTTTTATTTGGATTGGTATATAATTTAACTTAGTGAAAATAGGAGGACTAATTGAATGGAATTAAAAGATTTTACAGAAAAAGAACAGGAAATGATTAAGAAGGGGCTGACGACGTCTAAGATTAGTGACAAGGAAACTGCTGAGAAGATTCTTGCACTAGTACCACAAGACTTGATTAAGAGAATCCCATTTTTCGTCAGAAAACATGCTACGACACGTACGATCAAACGAATTTCTATTGAACACCCTGAGCTCTACGCAGCAGCTCAAACAAGTGGTGAAATTCCAGAAAAAGAACGCGAAGAATTGCAGCAAATTATCACGACTATCTTTGAACAAAAGATGAATAAGCATAGTATTAAGTAGAGAATGAAAAAATATTTTATTGGAGGTCTGGGAAGCAATTTCTATCATAGCAAGGATTTTCTTCAAGAACTAGATTCGCAGATTTATTTTCTAAATCCATATGAAAAGCATCTTCGAGATGAAACAGAATTGAAATCATGGTTTAAAAATGAGATTGTAGAGGAAGAATCTATATGTCTGATAGGTCATTCTCTTGGAGGAGATTTGGCGCGTTATCTTGCATCGGAATTTTATGAAGTGACAAAACTGATTCTTTTGGATGGTGGCTATCTAGATTTAGATAAGATTTTACCTTTAGATACAGAGTTAGAGGAAACTAAAAACTATATTGAATCTCAAGTCGTTTCGGACTTAAATCTTCTTATTTCTAAAGAAAAATCCGAAGCAAAGCATTGGTCAGAAAATATCGAGAAAGCCGTAAGACAGTCCTATCACTGGAATTCTGAGTATAATAGATATGAGTTATCTATAAATTATGAAAATATAGAAGCGATACTCAGCCTACGGAGGAAAATACAAGCTTTTAAGAGAGAAGTGGGAGATACTTTGTTTATCAGTCCTCGCTATTCTAATGGAGCTACATGGAGAGAGGAAACCCTAAAAGAATTGCCAGACTATTTTGATACTATTTTTCTAGAGAACTTTGGTCATGAGCTTTACACTGAAGTACCCAAAGAAATCGCTAGTATGATTAATGAGTGGCTCTCTTATTCTCAATGAGCTACTTGTATTGCTTGAAAAAAGCATGTTTTTGCCAATGCTAATAAACGAACTGCTTTATTCGTTTTGGTGAAATTTATACAATTAAATGGCTATCGTTTTTCTGTTACCATTAAATAAGCACAAGATTCGTTAAGATACATTTAAAAGAACTAGTGGACTAGTTCTTTTTATATTCGCTTTCACATTATACAACTTATACAAATCTATATAAAATATTATTTTTCCGAACAAAAATAGATATTTTTTCAAAAAAGTACTTTACAGAGTGTTAGAAGTATGTTATATTAATAAAGCTTAGAAAATGAGATGATGTTTTCTAGCAAATATAAACCCGAGTAAAAAATGCCTACGGACAGGCAGGGTTGAATGCCGAAGCGTGGTTTAAAAGCCACATTATTGATAGGGTTAAAAGCCTACTTTTATAAGTTGATGTTAGGACGCTTGTCCTAATTCATAAATTTTAGTGTGGTGAAAGCACACGTCATCTTGTGAAACGATCAATAAAGTACGTAATATTTGCTACTAGAGAGTTAGGAAACATCGGGAACAGACATACTCAACAGAAACCAAAATAAACACGTCAGAAGATTGCAGAGCAGGTGAAAACCTGCTCTTTTTTCATAAGTCAACCTTTGGTCGCCCTCATTATTTTGAGGAACTAAAAATACGGTAAAGGAGTATGTCTTGAAGAAGTTAGATCAAAATCAGGCCCCTATTTATGAAGGTCTGATAAAGCTAAGAAAGAAACGGATTGTTCCCTTTGATGTACCAGGTCACAAACGCGGACGGGGAAATCCAGAACTTGTTGAATTGTTGGGAGAAAAATGTGTTGGCATTGATGTCAATTCTATGAAACCCTTGGATAATCTTGGTCATCCCATTTCGATTATTCGGGATGCAGAGGAGTTGGCAGCGGATGCTTTTGGAGCGGCGCATGCCTTTCTCATGATTGGCGGTACAACCTCATCAGTTCAAACCATGATTCTTTCGACTTGTAAGGCAGGAGATAAGATTATTCTGCCACGTAATGTCCACAAATCTGCTATCAATGCGCTGGTTCTATGTGGCGCCATTCCTATCTATATCGAGATGAGTGTAGATCCTAAAATCGGCATCGCTTTAGGACTTGAAAATGACCGTGTTGCCCAAGCAATCAAGGAACATCCGGATGCCAAGGCTATCCTCATTAACAATCCAACTTACTATGGGATTTGTTCAGACCTCAAGGGTTTGACGGAAATGGCTCACGAAGCTGGCATGCTTGTTTTAGTGGATGAAGCCCATGGAGCGCATTTGCATTTTACAGATAAATTGCCATTATCTGCTATGGACGCTGGAGCGGATATGGCGGCGGTTTCTATGCATAAGTCTGGTGGGAGTTTGACCCAGAGCTCCATCCTTCTTATCGGGGAGCAGATGAATCCTGAGTACGTTCGTCAGATTATCAACCTGACCCAGTCTACATCTGCCTCTTACTTGTTGATGGCTAGTTTGGATATTTCGCGTCGCAACTTGGCTCTTCGTGGTAAAGAGTCGTTTGAGAATGTCATTGAGTTATCAGAGTATGCTCGTCGTGAAATCAATGCCATCGGTGGCTACTATGCCTATTCAAAAGAGTTAATAGACGGAGTGTCGGTCTGTGATTTTGATGTAACCAAGCTGTCAGTTTACACTCAGGGTATTGGCTTAACAGGTATCGAGGTTTATGACCTCCTACGCGATGAATACGACATTCAGATTGAGTTTGGTGATATTGGCAATATCTTGGCTTATATTTCAATCGGTGACCGTATTCAAGACATCGAGCGCTTGGTTGGTGCTCTTGCTGATATCAAGAGACTCTATTCACGAGATGGGAAGGACTTGATAGCTGGAGAATATATTCAGCCAGAGTTGGTCCTTTCTCCTCAGGAAGCCTTCTATTCAGAGAGAAGAAGTTTGTCTTTAGACGAATCTGTTGGACAAGTCTGTGGAGAATTTGTTATGTGTTACCCTCCAGGAATCCCTATCTTGGCTCCTGGAGAACGCATTACACGAGAAATGGTCGATTATATCCAATTTGCCAAGGAACGTGGTTGCTCCCTCCAAGGGACGGAAGATCCTGAGGTCAATCACATCAACGTCATTAAGAGAAAGGAGAACTAGATGGATTTATGGTTTTCTGAAGTTCATACTCCAGATGTCAAATTGTCCCTGAGAACAGCCAAGCAACTCTACGCTGGTAAAAGTGAATGGCAGGATATCGAAGTCTTGGATACGCCAGCTTTTGGGAAAATACTGATTTTAAATGGGCATGTCTTGTTTTCAGATGCGGATGATTTTGTCTACAATGAAATGACCGTCCACGTTCCCATGGCTGTGCATCCCAATCCAAAGAAAGTCTTGGTTATTGGGGGTGGCGACGGCGGTGTTGCCCAAGTATTAACTCTCTATCCTGAGCTTGAACAAATCGATATTGTGGAACCAGATGAGATGTTGGTTGAAGTCTGTCGTGAGTATTTTCCAGATTTTGCTGCGGGGCTAGATGATCCTCGTGTTACCATTTACTACCAAAATGGGATACGCTTTTTGCGAAACTGCGAAGATGATTACGATATTATCATCAACGATGCGACAGATCCCTTTGGACATACGGAAGGGCTCTTTACCAAGGAATTTTACGGAAACAGTTATCGAGCTCTAAAGGAAGATGGTATCATGATCTACCAGCATGGGAGTCCTTTCTTTGACGAAGATGAGTCAGCTTGTCGAAGCATGCACCGCAAAGTCAATCAAGCCTTTCCAATCAGTCGGGTTTATCAGGCCCATATCCCAACCAGTCCAGCGGGCTATTGGTTGTTTGGATTTGCTTCGAAAAAATACCACCCTGTCAAAGATTTTGACAAGGAAGGCTGGAAAAAACGCCAGCTTTTCACAGAATACTACACTGCAAACTTACACGTGGGAGCCTTTATGTTGCCCAAGTATGTTGAGGACATTTTAGAAGAAGAGGAAGGAAAAAAATGAGTCGTTTACTAGTTATTGGATGTGGGGGCGTTGCCCAAGTTGCTATTTCAAAGATTTGTCAGGATAGCGAAACCTTTACAGAGATTATGATTGCTAGCCGTACTAAGTCAAAATGTGATGACTTGAAGGCTAAACTGGAAGGCAAAACAAGTACAAAGATTGAGACAGCTGCTCTTGATGCTGACAAGGTAGAAGAAGTGATTGCCCTGATTGAAAGCTACAAGCCAGAAGCAGTTTTGAACGTAGCTCTACCATACCAAGACTTGACCATTATGGATGCTTGTTTGGCAACAGGTGTTCACTATATCGATACAGCCAACTATGAGGCTGAGGATACAGAAGACCCTGAGTGGCGTGCTATCTACGAAAAACGCTGTAAGGAACTTGGATTTACAGCCTACTTTGACTACTCATGGCAATGGGCTTATCAGGAAAAATTCAAAAAAGCAGGCTTGACCGCCCTGCTTGGTTCTGGATTTGACCCAGGTGTGACTAGTGTCTTTTCAGCCTATGCTCTCAAACACTATTTTGATGAAATCCACTATATCGATATTTTAGACTGTAATGGTGGTGACCACGGTTATCCATTTGCAACAAACTTTAACCCAGAAATCAATCTACGCGAGGTTTCTGCGCCAGGTTCTTACTGGGAAGATGGAAAATGGGTCGAAGTTGAAGCCATGTCTATCAAGCGCGAGTACGATTTCCCTCAAGTTGGACAAAAAGACATGTATCTCCTTCACCATGAAGAAATTGAATCATTGGCCAAGAACATTCCAGGTGTCAAACGCATTCGTTTCTTTATGACTTTTGGTCAATCTTACTTGACGCACATGAAATGTCTTGAAAATGTTGGACTCCTTCGTACGGATACCATTAACTTTAATGGCCAAGAAATTGTTCCAATCCAATTTTTGAAAGCCTTGCTTCCAGATCCTGCTAGCCTTGGCCCACGTACTGTAGGTAAAACCAATATTGGATGTATCTTTACAGGTGTCAAAGATGGCGTTGAAAAGACCATCTACATCTACAATGTTTGCGACCATCAGGAATGTTACGCAGAAGTTGGTTCACAAGCAATTTCTTACACGACTGGCGTTCCAGCCATGATTGGGACAAAATTGGTTATGAACGGTACTTGGAAACAAGCTGGAGTTTACAACCTTGAAGAATTGGATCCAGATCCATTCATGGAAGCTTTGAATGAGTACGGATTGCCATGGGTTGTGGTAGAAAACCCACAAATGGTGGACTAATGAAGCTAGAACAAGTACCAACACCAGCTTACATCATTGACTTAGCCAAGTTAGAAGCCAACTGCCGTATCCTACAATATGTTCAAGAAGAAGCTGGTTGCAAGGTTTTGCTAGCTCAAAAGGCCTATTCCCTCTACAAAACCTATCCCTTGATTAGCCAGTATCTATCAGGTACAACAGCCAGTGGACTATATGAAGCTAAGTTAGCTAGGGAAGAATTTCCAGGAGAAGTCCATGTATTTGCGCCTGCTTTCAAAGATGCAGACTTGGAAGAATTGCTTGAGATAACAGACCATATCGTCTTTAACTCCGAGAGACAATTGCGTAAACATGGGCCTCATTGTCGGGAGACTGGTGTCAGTGTTGGTTTGCGCCTCAACCCTCAATGTTCAACTCAAGGAGATCACGCTCTCTATGACCCTTGTGCACCAGGTTCTCGCTTTGGAGTTACTCTAGACAAGATTCCTAGTGATTTGCTGGATTTGGTGGATGGTCTTCATTTTCACACCCTTTGCGAGCAAGGTTCAGATGATTTACAAACAACTTTGAAAGCAGTAGAAGCGCAGTTTGGTCCCTACTTACATAAGGTCAAATGGCTCAATATGGGGGGCGGACACCACATCACAAGAGAAGGTTACGATGTGGATTTGCTGATTTCAGAAATCAAACGTATCCGAGAAACTTACAATCTTGAAATCTATATCGAGCCTGGTGAAGCTATTGCGCTCAATGCGGGTTATCTAGCAACTGAAGTATTGGATATTGTCGAAAACGGTATGGAAATCTTGGTTTTAGACGCCTCTGCGACCTGTCATATGCCTGATGTACTTGAGATGCCCTATCGTCCACCTTTGAGAAATGGCTTTGAGGCACAGGAAAAAGCCCATACCTACAGACTTTCTTCTAATACCTGTCTGACGGGTGATGTGATTGGAGATTATAGCTTTGAAAATCCAGTCCAAATCGGAGACAGACTTTATTTTGAAGATATGGCTATTTATTCCTTTGTCAAAAACAATACCTTTAATGGTATTGGCTTGCCCAGTCTCTATCTCATGGACGAACAGGGAGACTGCAGCTTGGTCAAAGCCTTCGGCTATCAAGACTTTAAAGGGAGATTATCATGATGGACAGTCCCAAAAAATTAGGCTATCGTATGCCAGCAGAGTATGAACCACACCATGGTACCCTCATGATATGGCCGACTCGACCAGGTTCATGGCCTTTTCAAGGAAAGGCTGCCAAAAGAGCATTTACTCAGATTATCAAAACCATAGCAGAAGGGGAAAGAATTTATCTTTTAGTGGAGCAGGACTATCTATCTGAAGCCCAAAACTACCTTGGAGATAGCGTTATTTATCTAGACATTCCCACCAATGACGCCTGGGCCCGTGATACAGGTCCGACTATTCTTGTCAATGATAAAGGCCAGAAATTAGCCGTGGATTGGTCTTTCAATGCTTGGGGTGGTGCTGTTGATGGTCTCTACCAAGACTATGAAGATGATGACCAAGTAGCCAGTCGTTTTGCTGAAACCTTGGAAATGCCTGTTTACGATGCCAAACCTTTTGTACTGGAAGGCGGAGCGATACATAGCGATGGCCAAGGAACCATTCTCGTGACTGAAAGTTGCTTGCTTAGTTCTGGTCGCAATCCTCATCTTAGTAAGGAAGAAATCGAAAATACCTTATTAGAGTGCCTTGGCGCTGAAAAAGTTATCTGGCTTCCTTATGGTATTTATCAAGATGAAACCAATGAACACGTTGATAATGTTGCAGCCTTCGTTGGTCCTGCTGAGCTTGTTTTGGCTTGGACAGATGATCAAAACGATCCCCAGTATGCCATGTCAAAAGCAGATCTCGAACTCTTAGAGCAAGAAACAGATGCAAAAGGTCGTCACTTCACCATTCATAAATTGCCTATCCCTGCAGTTCGACAAGTTGTGACAGAAGAAGATCTTCCTGGTTATTCCTACGAAGAAGGTGAAGAAGAACGCTACGCTGGCGAACGACTAGCAGCTTCCTACGTAAACTTTTATATCGCCAATAAGGCTATCTTGGTTCCCCAGTTTCAAGATAAAAACGATCAAGTGGCCTTAGATATCCTCAGTAAGTGTTTCCCAGACCGTAAAGTTGTCGGAATACCAGCCAGAGATATTCTCTTAGGTGGTGGCAATATCCACTGTATCACCCAACAAATCCCAGAATAGGAGAAAAAGATGAGAAATGTAAGAGTTGCAGCGATCCAGATGCAATGTGCCAAGGATGTGACAACAAATATCCAAACCGCAGAGCGTTTAGTACGTCAGGCTGCAGAACAAGGCGCACAAATCATCCTCTTGCCAGAGCTGTTTGAACGTCCCTATTTCTGTCAGGAACGCCAGTATGACTACTACCAGTATGGCCAGTCAGTGACAGAAAATACAGCCATTCAGCATTTTAAAGTGCTTGCTAAGGAATTACAGGTTGTTTTACCGATCAGTTTCTATGAAAAAGATGGCAATGTCTTGTATAACTCAATCGCCGTCATTGATGCTGATGGAGAAGTGCTGGGCGTCTATCGGAAGACCCACATACCAGATGACCATTATTATCAAGAAAAGTTTTATTTTACGCCTGGCAACACTGGCTTCAAGGTCTGGGATACTCGCTACGCTAAGATTGGGATTGGTATCTGTTGGGATCAATGGTTCCCTGAAACAGCCCGTTGTCTTGCATTGAATGGGGCAGAATTGCTCTTTTATCCAACAGCTATCGGTTCAGAGCCAATTTTGGATACGGATAGTTGTGGTCATTGGCAACGTACCATGCAAGGACACGCAGCAGCAAATATTGTTCCAGTCATCGCAGCCAATCGTTATGGCTTGGAAGAAGTCGCTCCAAGTGAGGAAAATGGCGGACAGAGTTCCAGTCTTGACTTCTACGGTTCCTCCTTTATGACGGATGAAACAGGAGCTATTCTAGAACGAGCTGAAAGACAAGAAGAAGCTGTTCTGTTAGCTACTTATGACCTAGATAAGGGAGCAAGCGAACGCTTAAACTGGGGCTTGTTTCGAGATAGAAGACCCGAAATGTATCAACGAATTACGGACTAGTAGGAGAGAAATGAGAGATTCATTCTGCTAGATTAACTTCTTATTTTCAACTATAAGGATACTATGTTGTCTAGCAAGTGGATTTTATATTTTAACCCTCTAAAGCTTTCTCGCGCTTTGATGCGAGGAGCTTTTCTGTTTAAGCTTTATCAATAAAACATGCTATAATAGTTGCAGAAAGGTTGGTGTTTATGGCTAGGATATTGGTTATTGAAGACAATAGTGACATTCAAGAGATTTTGCGAACACTTCTTACTGAGGAGCATGAGGTGATTCAAGCCTTTTCAGGAACTGAAGGAATCATGCGTTTTGACCAAGGTGAGATTGACCTCGTTTTGCTAGATATCATGCTTCCTGGGAAAAATGGGGATCAGGTTTTAAAAGCTATCAGGGAACAAAGTCAAATTCCAGTCATTATGCTAACGGCTTTGAGTGATAAGAAGTTAATCAGTCAATACCTCTTAGACGGTGCCAATGATTACATAGTGAAACCTTTTGATTTGGATGAAGTCTTTGCTAGAGTCACTGTTCAATTACGCCAAAGTGCAGAAAAACAGCTTATGGAAATAGGAAAAACTGAAAATCTGCCACAAAACTTGAAAAATATTCAGTTTGATACAGAAAGTTTTGAAATCAAAAATAGCCAGGAAACGATTCGCCTTGCCAAAAAAGAATGCTTGATCCTCCAAACTCTCCTTAAACATCCTAAGAAAATTTTTACCAAGGAAGAACTTTATGAATTGGTCTGGGAGGATAGCTACCTACCTGGAGATAATACCCTCAATACGCATTTGAGTAATCTTCGTAAAAAATTAAACCAGCTTGACCCAAATCAAGAATATATTGAAACCATCTGGGGCGTTGGGGTAAGATTAAAAGGAGACAAGCAATGACCTACATGATAATTTTTGTCCTACTAGTACTCCTAATTATTTTATCGATTGCATTGATTCGCTACCATCTAGCACTTAAAAACTTGAGTCAACAGATTGAAGACAAGATTCTCACAGGTAGTATGAAAAGAGTCGGAGTCAGCATTTTTTCCAAACATTTTTTACAGCTCTACCAGCAGATTGAAAATCTATTTCAAGAAGTGGAACAATCTCGGTTGGTGATGAAAAGGGAAAAGCAGACTCTGGATATGGCCATCAGCAATATCGCTCATGATATTCGGACACCTTTGACTATCGCGTCAGGCTACACCCAACAATTGATAAAAACTCCTGAAAACAAAGCAGAAACCTTACAAAAAATCGCCCAGCATCTTGATTTAGTCTCCAAACGTTTAGAGGCTCTCCTAGAATACCGTCGTTTGATGGAAGGAGCTGTCAAACCAAAACTTGAAGAAGTGGATTTTTCAGCTTTTATTACCAAGAAGACTCTGGCTTATTATGATGTTTTTCAGGCGGCAAATATCACGCTTGATTTTAAGGTTGAAACTGGTCTGAAAATGAGGACTGATGAAGACTTGCTGGATCGAATTTTACAAAATTTGCTTGGGAATGTCCTCAAACATGGCAAGGAAGAAGCGCGACTATCTTTGAGAAAGGAAAAGGAACAGCTTGTCTTAGAGATTGCAAACCTTGTTAAACAGCCCATCAAAAAAATAGAAAATCTCAGCAACCGTTTTTATTCTGAAAATCTATCAGACACTGAAGAATCCTCTGGTTTAGGCCTTTATATCACTGAAGAATTATGTCATCTTCTCGGTGCAGAGATGAAACTAAGCACAGATGGACAATGGTTGTCGGTTTTTATTTACTTTTAACGAAAGAAACCTCCTCTGTAGGCTAGAGGAGGTCGTTTTTTATAGACTTTTCTTTTTAAAAACTGCCAATCCACTTAGATTAAAGATTACAATAACAGCTAAGGTAACTATAAGTGTATAGAAAATGGATTCACTATTAGCAGTCATAGCATAGAAAAACTGCAATGATAAATATGGCAAAATTTTGATATTTGGAAAAATGAGCATTGGCATAGAAAGTAAGATAGAGCTTACAAAATAACCAATAAATACTGCAAGATAAGAATGACTCACATAGAGAATAAAGGAAACAATGGAAAGCCAAGCAAGGAGGCAAAATAATTGAAGGAAAATGGTTATCAGTAGATTTCCAATAAAGCCATCGGGTATCGTACCAAGGCCGTTTAGAATAGTTGCTGGAATAAAGGCAATCACAAGACAGATGATCACTTGCAAAAGTGCAATACAAGTCAATACAAAGGCTTTGGCAAGGAAAAACTCGGTACGAGAAACACCCACTGTTAAATTATTTTTATAGAGTTTGCCGATTAAATCAACTCCAAGAACGAGGCAGGCTAGGATGATGCAGAGAAAAACGAGGTTTGAGCCTTGACTAGATGCGTTGATTAGGGCTTGTACACCATTCCAACCTTGGGTTGGAATTTCTGGTTCTTCTGTCTGGATTGCCATCAGATGACCCGTAGCTCCTATACTTGCTCCCATTAGCATGAGAGCAAAGAGAATGAACTCTGTAATCCAAAAACCTTTGGAACGGAAAAGACGGTAAAAGTCTGCTTGAATGGTATGTATCATGATTTTCCTCCTATTCGACCAATTGAGTGAAGTATTCTTCTAGGTTTTGACGGGCGTAGTAAATCTCGTCAATGTCAACATCTGCCAAGGTTAATTCCTTGAGAATCTGTTTGACATCTTGTTCCTGACCAAAGATGTGAATTTCGTTTTCAGGATTAACAACCTTGAACTGGAGCTGGATTTGTTCTTTCAATACTTGACAAGCTTTCTCTTGATCAGCTGTCTTAAGGACAATATAATCCTCACTTAGTGTTTCAAATTCAGCTTTACTGATTTCACGGATAATCTTACCTTGATCTAAAATACCAAAACGATTTGCTACGAGATAGAGTTCTGACAAGATATGGCTAGAGATGAGAATGGTTATTCCTTTTTCTTGATTGAGCCGTTGAATCATTAGTCGAAATTCTTTGATACCGATTGGGTCGAGACCGTTGATAGGTTCATCTAAGATTAGGAAGTCTGGTTTGGATAGGAGGGCAATGGCGATGCCAAGTCTTTGCTTCATTCCTAGCGAAAAATCACGAAAAACTTTTTTACCTGTATCTGGCAAACCGACATAGTCCAGTGTTTCTCGAATGACTTGATCATCATTTGGAATATGTCTAATCATACAATAATACTTCAGATTTTGATAGGCTGTTAAGTGATTATGAGCTACAGGTGATTCGATTACTGAACCTACTCGAGATAGAGCCTTGGTCCACTCATTTTCCGTTTGGCTAGAGAAGAGGGAAACAGTCCCTTTATTCGCAAATAGTAGTTGCGTAATGATTTTTATCAAGGTGGTTTTCCCAGCTCCGTTTTTCCCAATAAGTCCATAAATATCTCCCTCTCTTATCGTTAGATGAAGATCCTGAAGAATAGCTTGTTTGTCAAATTTTTTGGACAATCCATGAATGTCGAGTACTGTTTTCATGATTCTCTCCTTTTAATTGATTTTGATAACTTTAGTATAAAGCATAGAAATCAAAGAAAGCTCAAGGATTTCTAAAGAGTTTCTAAAGTTTTAAGAATTCTTAAATATCAAAACCCAGTTGACACGAACTGGGCTTCTTAATTATAAAATATATTTCTCAATCGCACGCGCAACGCCGTCTTCTTCGTTGCTGGCTGTAACGTCATCAGCTAGGGATTTGACATAATCGCTGGCATTTCCCATTGCAACACCAAGTCCTGCAAACTGGAGCATTTCGATATCGTTATTAGCATCGCCCATGGCCATGATTTCTGAGGAATCAATCTTCAAAATCTCTGCTAGTCGAGAAAGAGCGGTAGCCTTTGTTGTTCCAAGTGGCATGGCTTCATAAATGACAGGCTGTGAACGAACTCCACTAAATCGTTGGCAGAGCTCCCCAGCAAAACGATTCTCAAAATCGTCTGTTTGTTCTTTTGTTCCCAAAAACATACCTTGGAACATGCGGTACTTGCCACTAGTCGCTTCCTCGAGGGAAATTTCAGTCAGGTCTGAAAAGACTAGGTCGGCATCATTTTGGATGACTTGATTGGGCTTGCCACCGAGGACAAAATAATGTTCCTCATCAAAAAGGGTCAACTGGACATCGCTTTTTTCTGCTAGGTCATAGAGGTATTCGATATCAGCTGGACTAAGTTCTTGCCAGTCAACTAGTCCCCAGTCACTTGTCTGGTGAGTTGAACAACCGTTGTTAACAATCACATACTCATTCTGGAGATCAAGCCCCAGTTTTTGATAGTAGGGGAGAACACCGAAAAGGGGGCGACCCGTACAAAGTACCAGTTTGACACCTTTTTCAATAGCTTGGTGAATAGCAGTAATGTGAGCTTGTGGAATTTCCTTGGCTTCATTGAGGAGGGTTCCGTCCATATCCAAGGCTAGTAGTTTAATCATAGGTCTTCCTTCTTTATCTTTTGGTATTATTATAGCATATTTTGGAGAAGAAATTGACAGGAAGCTTGGGGCTAATTGATTTTACAGTTTAAGATGTTTTGATAATAATTCATGACTTGAAGAGGATATTTCGCCAATATATGCTATACTAAACTTGTTATACAGTTAATATTCAATAATCTAGTCAAGGAAAACAGATAATTTAAGATGAAAAAACGGATTATTCAGATTTTACTAGCATTGTCCTTAATTTTTTACAAATCAACTTGGTTTTGGAGGCTTTTCAATTATCTCGCAAAGCCCTATCTTCCAGCAAGTCGTGAATTTTTTCAGATTCTTCTTTTGATGGAGAGTGGAGTTCTTTTATTAGCGGTCATCTACCTACTAGTTTTTGCAGGAAAGAAAACTTTTCATTTCAAGTGGCAGTTGAGGTACTTTATCTACCTTTTACTGGGCTACATTATTTTGTATATGTCGGACTTCCTCTTGTCTTATTTCATACCCTCGTCTTCGAATCAAATTTCTTTGAATGAAACGATAGAAATGATGGGGCGACAGGAATTACCCTATTTCTTGCTCATAGT